>NZ_JBHXEG010000004.1:27342-173516 GCF_042724935.1 Kitasatospora sp. NPDC127060 | reverse complement strand
CTCGCGGCGGGCCCTCTCGGCCGTTTGGCGGGAGGGTCACTGCACCGGGATGATCCCGGTCAGCCACTCGAAGGCGCTCGGCACCATCCGCTTCCACATGTCGGTGGTGTGCGGGCCGGTGCTCTCCTCGACCTGGACCTTGGTCGGCTCCTTGGCCGCGCCGGCGATAGCCTGGCCGTCCTCGTAGCCGTCCCCCTTGGCGCCGCTGACCAGCAGGGCGACCTTCGGCGGCTGCTGGGCGGACTTGAGGATGTTGACCGGGTTGTTCTCGGTGCGCAGCTTCGGGTCCTTGCCGACCAGCGAGTCGCCCTCGGTCGCCGGGTCGTTGTAGCCGGACATGGCGATGGCGGCGCGGTAGCGGTTGGGGTGGGCCAGCGACAGCTTGGCGGCGCAGTGGGCGCCGGCCGAGTAGCCGGCGATCGCCCAGCGGTCCGAGGACGGGTCGGCGCGGAAGTTGTCCAGCACCATCTGCGGGACGTCGCGGGTGATCCAGGCGTCCGCGTTGATCTTGCCGGGGATGTCGGTGCAGCCCGCGTCCTGGTGGCTGCCCAGCAGCAGGGTGCGCGGCGAGACCAGGATGAACGGGGCGACCTTGCCCTGCTGCATCAGCGGCTTGAGCTGCTCGGAGACCTTGAGGGTGCCGTACCAGGTGGAGGAGGAGCCCGGGTAGCCGGGGATCAGCTCGACCACGGGGAACTTCTTGTCCTTGAACGCCGGGTCGTTGTACTGCGGCGGCAGCCAGACCAGCACCTCGCCGTCGACGCCGGACACCTGGCCCTTGAGCTCGGTCTTCTGGACGTCCCCGGGCACCGCCGGGTCGTTCACGCCGCCGAACTTCTGGAGCACCTTCGGCGGCTGCTTGGCCGTGTCGCCGGAGCCGTCCTTGGCGTTGCCGGCCGGGTCCACCGGCGCCACCGAGGGCACCGCGCGGACGTGGTCACCGGTGCCGAGCAGGTCGTCCCAGTTGCCGTAGATCAGGTTCGCGTTGTTGACCATCACGAACACCATCAGCACGGCGGTGACCTGGCAGAACATGATCATGACGATCCGGGACAGGGTGCGCACCGGCTGGGGGCCGCGCACCTTCCCCCAGAACAGCAGCGCCACTGTGATGGACACCGGCACCAGGATGACGGTGAGGATGAGGAATGGCGTACCTGTCAGTTCCATGCGTTCTCGTATCCGGGTCGCTCGCCGCCCGGGCCCCACTCGCCCGAACGCACGTCAATGGCATCAGACGGCAGCGAACCGATGATCGGTTGCCGTCCGAATCTGTGCGGAACCTGAGAGGAACATCACGTTTCCGAGGTGTTCTGCTTCGGGTCGGCGCCTAGTCTGTCACCCGGATGGCGGTGCTCCGAACCAGATGCTCAGCGAACTTCCAGGAAGGTCCCCCGGGGCACCTTACCTCCCTGGCCGTTCGCACTGCCGGGCGAGGCGGTGCGATCCCGCGCGGCCGGGCCAGAGAGACTATGGGGATGAGCACAACCCGCTTTCGCCCGTCCCGCCGCTTCTGGCCCGTGTGCGCCGTCCTGGCCCTCGCGGTCACCGCGGCCGGTTGCAGCAGTACCGGAGGCAGACGCGCCGAGGAGGCCCGCGCCAAGGCCGCGGCCGCCGGCGGCAGCGCCGTCACCACCCCGCGCTGGAAGGTCGCCATGGTGACCCATGCCGGAGCCGGCGACGCCTTCTGGGACAGCGTGCGCAAGGGCGCCGAGCAGGCCGCCGCCAAGGACAACATCACCTTCCTGTACTCCAACGACGCGCAGACCCAGAACCAGGTCCAGCTCGTCCAGGCCGCCATCGACCAGAAGGTCGACGGCCTGCTGGTCACCCTCGCCAAGGGCGACGCGATGGCCGGCGTCCTCGGCAAGGCCAAGGCGGCCGGCATCCCCGTGATCACGATCAACTCCGGTCAGGAGTTCTCCGCCAAGTTCGGCGCGCTGACCCACATCGGTCAGGACGAGTCCTCGGCCGGTCAGGCGGCCGGCACGGAACTGGCCTCGCGCGGCCGCAAGAACGTGCTGTGCGTGATCCACGAGCAGGGCAACGTCGGCCAGGAGGAGCGCTGCTCGGGCGCCCAGTCCAAGGCCGGCGGCGGCTTCCAGACGCTCTACGTCAACGGCGTCGACATGCCCGACGCCCGGGCGGCGATCTCCGCCAAGCTCCAGGCCGACCCCTCCATCGACACCGTGCTCACCCTCTCCGGCCCGATGGCCGCGACCGGACTGCAGGCCGTCCAGGACGCCCACCGCGGCGTGGAGCTGGACACCTTCGACCTGGGACCGCAGGTGGTGGCCGGCCTCAAGTCCGGCAGCGTCGGCTTCGCGGTCGACCAGCAGCCCTACCTCCAGGGCTACGAGGGCGTCGACCTGCTGTGGCTGTACAAGTCCAACCTGGACATGCTCGGCGGCGGCAAGCCCGTCGCGACCGGCCCGCAGATCCTGACCAAGGACAACGCCGACGCGCTCGCCGAGTACGTGGCGAGGGGGACCAGGTGACCGGTCCCGCCACCCCCGACCTGCTCGTCCAGGACCGCCCGGCCGCCCTGCGGCGGCTGCTCGCCCGGCCCGAGCTAGGCTCGCTGATCGCCGCCGTCGCGGTGTTCGCGGTCTTCGCGGCCGTCGCCGAGCCCTTCCTGCGGCTCTCGTCGCTGGGCACCGTGCTGTACGCGGCGTCCACGATCGGGATCATGGCCGTGCCGGTCTCGCTGCTGATGATCGGCGGCGAGTTCGACCTCTCGGCCGGCGTGCTGGTCACCACCGCCGCGCTGACCTCCTCGATGGTCTCGTACCAGTTCACCGCGGTCACCTGGGTCGGCGTCCTGGTCTCGCTGGCCACCACGCTGGCGATCGGCGGGTTCAACGGCTGGATGCTCGGCCGCACCAAGCTGCCCAGCTTCATCGTCACCCTGGGCACCTTCCTGATGCTGACCGGCGCCAACCTGGGCGTCACCAAGGCGATCTCCGGGACGGTCTCCACCAAGTCGATCTCGGACATGCAGGGCTTCGAGACCTGCCGGTGGCTGTTCGCCTCCGAGCTGAACGTCGGCGGACTGACGATCAAGGCCACCGTCTGGTGGTGGCTCGGCCTGCTGGTGGTCGGCAGCTGGGTGCTGCTGCGCACCCGCTTCGGCAACTGGATCTTCGCCGTCGGCGGCGACGCGGCCGCCGCCCGCGCCGTCGGGGTGCCGGTCGCCCGCACCAAGACGCTGCTCTACCTGGGAGTCGCCTTCGGCGCCTGGGTGCTCGGGCAGCACCTGCTGTTCTCCTTCGACACCGTCCAGTCCGGCGAGGGCGTCGGCAACGAGCTGATCTACATCGTCGCGGCGGTGATCGGCGGCTGCCTGATCACCGGCGGCTACGGCTCGGTGGCCGGCTCCGCCCTCGGCGCGCTGATCTTCGGCATGGCCAGCAAGGGCATCATCTACGCCCAGTGGAACCCGGACTGGTTCAAGTTCTTCCTCGGCGCGATGCTGCTGCTGGCCGCGCTGCTCAACGCCTACGTCAAGCGCCAGGCCGAACGGGGTCCACGATGAGTACCGAACTGCTCGCGCTGGAGGGCGTCGGCAAGACCTACGGCACCGTCCGCGCCCTGGAGGACGTCTCACTCACCCTGCACGCCGGCGAGATCAGCTGCGTGCTCGGCGACAACGGGGCCGGCAAGTCCACGCTGATCAAGATCATCGCCGGGCTGCACCAGCACGACCAGGGTGCCTACACCATCGGCGGCGAGGAGGTCCGGCTCGACTCCCCGCGCCAGGCCCTGGACCGCGGAATCGCCACCGTCTACCAGGACCTCGCCGTCGTCCCGCTGATGCCGGTGTGGCGCAACTTCTTCCTCGGCTCCGAGCAGGGCACGCGTCGCTGGGGCGGCCTGCGGCTGGACGCCGACGGCATGCGCGCCACCACCCGCGAGGCGCTCGCCAGGATGGGCATCGACCTGCACGACGTCGACCGGCCGATCGGCACCCTCTCCGGCGGGCAGCGCCAGTGCGTGGCCATCGCCCGCGCCGTGCACTTCGGCGCCAAGGTGCTCATCCTGGACGAGCCGACGGCGGCGCTCGGCGTCAAGCAGTCCGGGGTGGTGCTCAAGTACGTCACCGCGGCCCGCGACGCCGGGCTCGGGGTCGTCCTGATCACCCACAACCCGCACCACGCCTACCTGGTCGGCGACCACTTCACCCTGCTGAAGCGGGGGCGGATGGCCGGCAGCCACCCGCGCGACGCGATCAGCCTCGAACAGCTCACCACCGAGATGGCCGGCGGCTCCGACCTCGCCGAGCTCTCGCACGAGCTGGCCCGTCCGAACACCACCATCTCCCGTGAGGAGCGTCCGCAGCCGTGAACAGCCCCCAAGGCAGCACTCGGCCGGCCGTCCTGCCCACCCTGCTCGGCCTCGGCCCGCGCGCCGAGCGCCGCCGCCGCGCCCTGCCGGCGGGGATACTGCGGCTGCCCACCATCGGCGTCGACATCGGCGGCACCAAGGTGGTCGCCGGGGTCGTCGACGGCGAGGGCAAGGTGCTGGAGAAGCTGCGCACCGACACCCCGCACAAGAGCAAGAGCGCCAAGGTCGTCGAGGACGTGATCGTCGAGCTGGTGCTCCAGCTCGCCGACCGGCACGACGTCCACGCGGTCGGCATCGGCGCGGCCGGCTGGGTCGACGCCGAGCGCTCCCGGGTGCTCTTCGCCCCCCACCTCAACTGGCGCAACGAGCCGCTCCAGCAGGCGCTCAGCGAGCGGCTGCGCTTCCCGGTGATCGTCGAGAACGACGCCAACGCGGCCGCCTGGGCCGAGTGGCGCTTCGGCGCCGGGCGCGGCGAGGACCACATGGTGATGCTCACCCTGGGCACCGGCATCGGCGGCGCGGTCGTCCGGGACGGCTACGTGGACCGCGGCAAGTACGGCTTGGCGGGCGAGTTCGGGCACATGCAGGTGGTGCCCGGCGGCCACCGCTGCCCGTGCGGCAACCGGGGCTGCTGGGAGCAGTACTCCTCCGGCAACGCGCTGGTGCGCGACGCCCGGGAGCTGGTCGC
Organism: Kitasatospora sp. NPDC127060; assembly: GCF_042724935.1. Lineage (NCBI taxonomy): Bacteria > Bacillati > Actinomycetota > Actinomycetes > Kitasatosporales > Streptomycetaceae > Kitasatospora > Kitasatospora sp. NPDC127060. The sequence continues at coordinate 168,484 of NZ_JBHXEG010000004.1, read as the reverse complement.
CGAGGAGTCCCCGGTGGTGCAGCCGCTGCTGGCCCGGGCCGGTGGCACGGTCGAGGGCATCACCGGGCCGCTGGTCACCGAGGCGGCCCAGGACGGCGACCCGACCGCGACCGAGCTGCTCTACGAGGTCGGCACCTGGCTGGGTGTGGGCATGGCCAACCTGGCGGCCGCCCTGGACCCGGGGCGCTTCGTCATCGGCGGCGGCGTCTCGGAGGCCGGCGACTTGCTGATCGGCCCGGCCCGGGACACCTTCCGCCGCACCCTGACCGGGCGCGGCTTCCGGCCCGAGGCCACCATCGTCCACGCCGCCCTCGGCAACGAGGCCGGGCTGGTCGGGGCGGCGGACCTCGCGCGGCAGGTGGCGCGGCGGTTCCGCACCATCAAGCGGCGGCGGGTGGAGCGCAGCGCACTGTAGCGGCGGGGCGGGGGACGGCTTCCGGCTGACAGGTTTCAGCGAACAGATTTCGTTATCTGTTTCCTGAAACCTGTTAGCTGTCTTCTGTGCGCCGTTCGCCGTTCGCCGTTCGCCGTCCGCTGCTCTCCGTTTGCTGGCTTGTGTTCGCCGTTCGCCGCCCGCCGCCGCCCACCCGCCGCGCCTTCCCGCGTCGCGTCAACTACCCATTGGTAGCCGCGCGGTGTGGTTGTCGGATTCATACCTCCTGTGGAACAACTGACATGACGTCGACTCAGGAGGACTCGGATGAGAGCTCTGACCCGCTTAGCGCCATCACTGCTGCTCGCCACCGCACTGGTCTGGGCCACCACCGGACCAGCCGGGGCAGCGGCGCCGCCGCCGAAGGCGCCGGAGGCGGTGGGGTGGGGCGGAGCGGTGGCGTCCGTGGACGCCGACGCCACCGCCGCCGGGATCGAGGTGCTGCGCAAGGGCGGCAACGCCGTGGACGCGGCCGTGGCCGCCGCCGCGGCGCTCGGGGTGACCGAGCCCTACTCCTCCGGGATCGGTGGTGGCGGGTACTTCGTCTACTACGACCACGCCACCGGCCGGGTGCACACCATCGACGGCCGCGAGACGGCCGGTCACACCGCCGACACCGGACTGTTCCTGGAGGACGGCAAGCCGCTCGCCTTCGCCGACGCCGTCACCAGCGGACTGTCCGTCGGCGTCCCCGGCACCCCCGCCACCTGGGACTCCGCACTGCGGCAGTGGGGCACCCGCTCCCTCGGGCAGAACCTCGAACCCGCCGAGCGGATCGCCGAGAACGGCTTCGTCGTCGACGGCACCTTCCGCGGCCAGACCTCCGACAACTACAACCGGTTCAAGGACTTCCCGGCCACCGCCAAGATCTACCTGCCGGGCGGCAAGCTCCCCGAGGTCGGCTCCGTCCTGCGCAACCCCGACCTCGCCGCGACCTACAAGCTGCTCGCCAAGGACGGCGTGAAGGCCTTCTACCAGGGCGAGTTGGCCAAGGACATCGTCAACACCCTGCAGCACCCGCCGGTCGACCCGGCCTCCGGCCGCAACGCCCGCCCCGGGAAGGTCGACACCGCCGACCTGGCCGCCTACCGGGTCCGCGACCAGGCGCCCACCCACGTCGCCTACCGCGACTACGACGTCTACTCGATGGCCCCCTCCAGCTCCGGCGGCACCACCGTCGGCGAGGCGCTGCACATCCTGGAGGACGGCGACCTCTCCGGGGACAGCGGCACCCAGTACTACCACCACTTCCTGGAGGCCTCGCGGATCGCCTTCGCCGACCGCAACCGCTGGGTCGGCGACCCGGCCTTCGAGGACGTCCCGACCAAGCAGCTGCTCTCCGAGCGCTACGCCGCCTCCCGGGCCTGCCTGATCAGCCCCGACCACGCGCTCACCAGCCCGCTCGCCCCCGGCGACCCGCGCCACCCGGCCGACTGCGCCGACACCGGCCAGGCCGTCCCCGAGCCGTACGAGGGCCCCAACACCACCCACCTGACGGTGGCGGACCGCTGGGGCAACATCGTCTCCTACACCCTCACCATCGAGCAGACCGGCGGCAGCGGCATCACCGTCCCCGGCCGGGGCTTCCTGCTCAACAACGAGCTGACCGACTTCGACTTCACCCCGCTCGCGGCCGGCGTCCCGGACCCCAACCTGCCCGGCCCGGGCAAGCGGCCACGCTCCTCGATGTCCCCGACCGTCGTGCTGCGCGACGGCGAGCCGCTGCTGGCCACCGGCAGCCCGGGCGGCGCGACCATCATCACCACCACCCTCCAGGTGCTGCTCGGGCGGCTGGACCGGGGGCTGAGCCTGGAGCAGGCCATCGCCGCGCCGCGGGCCAGCCAGCGCAACAACGCCGTCACCCAGGCCGAGCCCGGCTTCCTGGCGCTGCCGGAGCGGGCCGCCCTGGAGGCGCTCGGGCACACCTTCGCCGCCACCGGCGAGATCGGCGCCGCCACCGGCGTGGAACGGCTGCCGGACGGCCGCTGGGTGGCCGCCGCCGAACCGGTGCGGCGCGGCGGCGGCTCGGCCGCGGTGGTCCGGCCCACCGGCTGAGGCTCGGCCGCAGTACCCGTCGTGGCGCCGCCCGTGGCCCCGACCGCAGTACCCGTCGGGGCACTGGCCGTGGCACCCGCCGCAGTGCCGGTCGGGGCACTGGCCGTGGCACCCGCCGCAGTGCCGGTCGGGCCGGGTTGTCGGTGCCGGACGGTATGTTCGGGGTGGGCCTCCCCAGGGGGCCCACCCCCGTCCGCACCGACCGAACCACCGGGAAGGCCGCCCGCCGTGACCGTCCGCATCGCCACCTGGAACATCAACTCCGTCACCGCCCGGCTGCCCAAGCTCCTGGAGTGGCTGGAGAGCGCCAAGCCCGACGTGCTCTGCCTCCAGGAGCTCAAGTGCGCGGCCGACGCCTTCCCGTACGAGCAGGTCCGCGAGCTCGGCTACGAGACGGCCGCGCACGGCACCGGCCGCTGGAACGGCGTCGCGGTCGTCTCCCGGCTCGGCCTGGAGGACGTCGTGCGCGGACTGCCAGGCCAGCCCGGCTACCTCGCCGACGGTGCCCTGCTGCCCGACGTCGAGCCGCGCGCCATCGCCGCCACCTGCGGCCCGGTCCGGGTCTGGTCGGTCTACGTGCCCAACGGCCGCGAGGTCGACCACGCCCACTACCGCTACAAGCTGGAGTGGCTGGAGGCGCTGCGCAAGGCCGCCGCCGAGGACGCGGCCGGGCCGCGCCCCTTCGCCGTCCTGGGGGACTTCAACATCGCCCCCACCGACGAGGACGTCTTCGACGTCGCCGCCTTCGAGGGCCTCACCCACGTCACCCCCGTCGAGCGCGCCGCCCTGGCGGCCCTCGACGAGATCGGCCTGCACGACGTCGTGCCGCGCCCGCTGAAGTACGACCGTCCCTACACCTACTGGGACTACCGCCAGCTGGCCTTCCCGAAGAACCGGGGCATGCGGATCGACCTCACCTACGCCAACAAGCCCTTCGCCGACGCCGTCACCGACAGTTACGTGGACCGCGAGGCCCGCAAGGGCAAGGGCACCTCGGACCACGCCCCGGTCGTGGTCGACCTGGACCTCTGAGCCCTCAGGCGAGCCTTCGCGCTGGGTGACGGGCCGTCGCTCGAACGGTCCTGAGCGGTGGCCGGGCCGCGGGCTCCTGCCTACCGTCGGTGAATGACCGGGTGCAGTTGACACACCACGTGGACATGGGAGTCCCCGGCTGCGCCCGAGAATCCCGGAGGTTCCGGCATGCGCCCCATGCGTACGGCCGCCGCCGCCCTGATCGGCGCGACGGTACTGACCGGTCTGACGGCCCCCCTCGCATCCGCCAGGGACGGCGCGGCCTCGGTCAGCCCGTCCCAGGCCGCACCGGGCCAGACCGTGACGGTCACGGTCTCCTGCGAGAAGTCGGACAAGCCCGACGCCAAGACCATCACCGCCCACTCCGCCGCCTTCGAGGGCGGCCCCGCGACCCTCACCCTGGGATCCGACGGCAAGCACAGCGGCTCCGCCCGGCTGGCCTCCCAGTACGGGGGGGACAGCAAGGTCGACGGCACCTGCCCGGACGGCGGCGCCTTCTCGACCACCGTCAAGGTGACCACCGTGGCCGCCGCCGGCTCCGACAAGGGCCTCGGCGACTGGGGCAAGGCGGCGGGGGAGTGGGCCGGCTCACTCGGCCAGTCCGGTGCCGGCAGCCAGCAGGTCGCCCCGCACGGCGCGGTGAAGACCGGCCTCGGCGGCTCGGTCGCGGCGGACCCGGCGGAACTGGCCGGAGGGCTGGCCCTGGTGGCCTGCGGCGTCGGCGGTTTCTGGCTGCTCCGGCGGCGAGGTGCCTGACGGCCCCGCCCTCTCCAACCGCGCCCCGCACCGCCGGACCCTGACCGGACCGGCGGTGCGGTGGTGCGTCAGACGGCCGCCGGCTCCAGCCACTCCCGGTGCTCCGGCCGCTCCTCGTGCCGGAGGGTGCCGCTGGCCAGCAGGTACTGGGCCAGTACGTACGTCGCCATGATCCAGAACTGATGCCCCGGCAGCTCGCGCCACTTCGCGATCTGGGTGGCGATCAGTGTGTCGGAGAGCAGGAACAGCGCCCCGCCCAGCCCGGTCCGCCAGTTCAGCCCGGCCGCGGTGACGGCCGTCGAGGTCAGCAGCAGGCTGTAGCCGGCCACCGGTACCCGGAGGTCCCCGAGGTCCGGCCAGAGCTGACTGACCAGGCCCGCCCAGGCCGTCGCGTACGCGGCCGCGACCACGAGGGCGCGACGGCGGTCGGTGAGCGCCCCGCGCTGGACGAACATCGTGACGTAGCAGACGTGCGCGGCCGCGAACGAGCCCATGCCGGCCAGGAACGCGGTGTCGTTCTTCAGCTGGAGCAGCACGTCCCCGCCCGCGCTCGCCAGCAGCGCCGGGGCCAGCAGCTTCGGGGCCTCGCGCTCGGCGCGGGCCGCCGCCGCCACGCTGTGCGCGGCCAGCAGCGGCATCAGGGCGGGCTTGGTGGCGTTCTGCAGGACGGACGCGCCGGACAGGATCGAGCCCAGGTGCGCCGCCGAGGTGGCCGCGAAGCCGCCGAGCAGGCCGGTGGCCGAACGCAGGCGCCCGGTGAGGCCGGTGGCGCGGGTGGTCGTACGGATACTCATGCGGCGTGTGCCTCCGCAGTCGTTCGGGGTGGGAGACCGACCCTATGGGAGCCGACCGGGCGGCGGAAGACCGGGTTACCGGCGCGTAACCCGGTCGGGCGGCGGGGAGTGACGGCGCGGCCGGGGGAGCGGAGCGCGGGCGACCGCTTCGGTGGCTCCTGCGGAGAGTTCCTCAGGAGGACGGTTGCTGCCACCGGGTGACCGGTCACCGTCTAGTCTGGATCCCGACATGGAGCAGCAGGACTACGCGGTCGGCGCCACCCGGGTGGCCACCGGCAGGCCGGACGGACGTACGGGCGGGGCAGGACGGGGAACCGCCGACGCCGCCCTCGCCGTACGCGGAGCCGAACCGGCCGCCGATGCCGCAGCCCACGCCGGGGCCGATGCCGAAGCGGCTGCCGGAGCCGATGTCGGAGCCGTGGCCGGGTGCGGTGCTGACGGCCCGCAGGCGCCCGCCCAGAGGCTCTCGCCCGACCCCGGGCTGCTGCGGCTCGCCCACTGGTTCGCCGCCGCCACCCCCGGCACCGCCGACGACCTGTGCACCGCCTCCTTCGGCCTCTACCCCGCCCGGCACCTCGGCACCGCCGCCGAGCCCGCCGACCCCGCCGTCAGCTGGTGGCACGGCCCGACCGCCCACGCCGCCGCCGCGCCGCGAACCCGCGAGGCCCGTACCGAGGGCGGCCTGCGCCGGGCCCGGCGGGACGCCGCCGCGCTGCCCGTCGTCCGGTCGGGCGCCAAGCCCGGCGGGCCCGGCAGGCACCGCCGGCCGGAGCACGGCCGGGCGCTCCCGGAGGTGGCCCGTGAGGAGCAGGATCGTTCCGGTGCGGAACTCCTGGACGCCGAACGCCGTATCGCCGCCCGGCTGTTGCTCGCCCACCCGCTGGTCACCGCCTCCGGCCCGCACGCCGACGGCTTCCCGCTGATCCGCCGTCACCGCGACTGGCTCATCGAGCGCTTCGACACCCTGCTCGGCTACCGCCTGGTCGTCGGTCCGTGGCACGCCCGGCTCTGCAAGGCCGGCCTCGGCCCCGGCGCCGCCCGCCGCCTCGAACACCCCGCCACCGGCGCCCCGTTCACCCCGGCCGGCTACGCCAGGCTCGCGCTCGCGCTGGCCCTGCTCGTCGACGCCCCCGAGCAACTCCGGTACGGGCGGCTGCTCGACGCGATGCGCGAGGCCGCACCCGACCTCGCGGCCGACCCGGCCGCCCTCGGGATGGCGCTCGCCGCGCTGGCCGACTGGCAGGTGCTGGGCGACCTGCCGGCCGACCCGGCCGACACCGCCTTCGTGCTGACCGTCGACCGCGAACTCGCCCGCGCCGTCCCGGCCGGCCCGCCCGCGCTCGCCGACGACGCCGCCGACCTGATCCGCCGCGCCGCCGAGGCCGAACCCGGCACCGCCGTACGCCGGCTGCTCGCCGAGACGCCCGCCGTCCTCGCCGCCGACCTCCCCGAGGGCCACCGGGCATGGCTGGAGGAGCACCGGCTCAGCGGCCCGGCCGCGCTCGCCGAGTTCCTCGGACTGGAGGCCGAACTGCGCGCCGAGGGCGTCGCCCTGCTCGACCCGGCCGCCGAACTCACCGACCTCGCCCTCCCCGGCACCGGCACCCTGGCCCAGGCCGCCCAACTGCTGGTCGAGCGCCTGGTCGAGGAGGTCCGCCCGTTGCCCGGCGAGAGCGCCGAGGGTGACGTCCCGATCTCCGACGCCCTGATAGACGGCCTGCTCGGTGACATCGCCGACGACCACGGCCTTCCCGCGCGCTACCTCGCCGACCGCACCGCGCTGCGCCGCGACGCCCTCGACCTGCTGCACGGCCTCGGCCTGATCACCCCCACCCCCCGCACCACCTGGCTGCTGCGCCCCCCGGCGGCCCGCTACGCCCCGGCCCCCGACCTCCGCCCCACCCCGGGCACCGGCCGGCACTCCCGCCCCGCCGTCCCGCCGGCGGCCCCCGCCCCGGCCCGCGAGGGCCTCCGGGCGTAGGGCCTGTCCGGCGGACCTTGCCCCGGTGGCCGTGAGGCGGGCCGGGACGAGGTTCAGGCCGGGATGAGCGCGTCCCACTGGGCGCGGGTCGGGCCGTCGTGCTGCGGGCTGAAGTCCGGGTTGGCGGCCAGCCAGGCGGTGACGGCCTGGTCGATCTCCTCGGTGCCGTAGGCCTCCTTGGCCGGCCGGACGAGGTGGCGGGTCTGGGCGCGGGCGCGCATGACCACGGGGTCGTCGAAGGCGCTGGCGGCGAGGGCGGCCGCGCGGAGCCCGGGGAGCGGTGAACTGCCCTTGAGGCGCTGCTCGTTGGCGCGGTCGGCGGCCACCTGCTCGTCGTACAGCGGCCGGAGGTTCCGGGCGGTCCAGGTGTGGTAGCCGGTGGGGTCCGCGGCGACCTGGTCGGCGTGGGCGGCGAGGTACTGGGCGGTGCGCAGGCCGAGGGCCACGCCGTGGCCGAGGGTGGGGTTGGTGTGGATGAGACTGTCGCCGGTGTTGACCAGGCCGGTGACGACGGGCCCGGCGTCGTCGGCGAGGGAGGTCCAGCGGTTGTCCAGGCCGGCCATCGGCAGGACGGCCGACCGGGGTTCGGGGTCGAGGTCGAGCCAGGCCGCGCAGGCGGGGAACCGGCGGGCGACGGCCTCGAACACGGCGGGGTCGACGAGCGAGCCGCGGGTCGGGTCGCCGGTGGAGATGATCATGCTCAGCGCGAAGGTGTCGTTGTCGGAGGGGAAGACGCCGGCGAGCGCGAAGGCCGAGGCCGAGCCGGTCCGCACCCGTCCGGGGTCGCGCGGTCCATCGGCGCGCAGCCGGTACCAGCGGCACAGGTAGGTGATCCCGGTGCGGTGGCTGTCGACCACGGGCGGTCGGCAGCCGGCCCGGGCCAGCCAGCCGGGCACCGGCGAGCGGCGCCCGGCCGCGTCGATGACGAGGTCGGCCGGGTGGGTCTCGCCGCCCACCCGTACGCCGGTGACCCGGGGCGGGACGCCGTCCCGGACGGCGAGGCCGGTCACCCGCCGGCCGCGCCGGACCTCGACGCCGGGTTCCCGCCGTACGCCTTCGGTCAGTGCGGCCTCCAGCACGATCCGCCGGGTGCGCAGGGTCACCAGCTCCTCGTCGCCGGCCCGGTGCGGCGGGTGCTCGTCGAACCAGTCGAAGTCGTGGTACTCGTGCGCGCCGCGGGCCAGCAGGTCGGCGTAGACGTCGGGCGCCTCGGCCCGCAGCACCGTGCGGACGGGGGCGAGGAAGGAGTGGGGCTGGTCGGCCTGGGGGACCCTCGGCCGGTTCCAGCGGAAGAAGTCCTGGTCGAGGTCGTCCCCGGCCTGTCGCGTCTCCTGTTCGAACAACGTGACCTGGTGGCCCCGCCGACCGAGCAGGAGTGCCGTTCCCAGCCCGCCGATACCGCCGCCGATGATCGCAACCCGCGCCACTGCGTCCCCTTCGCGTCGTGTTGCGGAACGATCTTAGGGCTTGCCGATCTTCGCATCGGAACCGCCCCCGGCCTCCCGCCCCCGGCTCCGGCTGCGGAACGACGGAAGCACCGCGTCCGGGGTCGGACCGCGGTGCTGGAAGGGTGGTGCGGGTCGGGTCGGCTACTTGCTCGCGGTGGCGGTGGCGACCGGGCCGTGCTGGACGGTCTCCACGGTGGCGCCGACCCCGAGGGTGCCGAGGGCGATGGAGGCGAGGACGGCGGTGCAGGCGAGCAGACGGCGGTGGCGCTGGGGGAGCGGGAAGCGCGGTTCCTGGTAGGGCGCCTGAGGGCTGGCGTTCATGACAGGGAGGCTCCCAGGGCGGTGTGAACGGTCGGTACGCGCGGGTGAAGTCCGGACGGGGATCCGGCGTCGGTTGGCCGGATACGCCCCACCGGACTGGCAGGTGAGGCGTATCCGCTGGTCAGCGCCGTGCCCGGGAGGGCCTGCGGTGCCCGGTTCAGCGGCGCCGGCCGCGCTCGGCGAGGGCCTCGCCGACGGCGACCCGGACGGCGTCCCGCAGGCCGTGGGCCGGGTGGAAGCGGGAGGGGCCGGCCGCCGGGTCCTCCCGGAGCTCCTTCACCAGGGAGACGCACAGCAGCAGCATCACCACCACGAAGGGCAGCGCGACCAGGATCGTCGCGTTCTGCAGCGCCGTCAGCCCGCCGGCCAGCAGCAGGGCGGCGGCGACCCCGCCCATCAGGACGCCCCAGACCACCACCAGCGGGGTGCGCGGGTGCAGCGAGCCGCGGCTGGAGAGCGAGCCGAGCACCAGGGAGGCGGAGTCGGCGCTGGTGATGAAGAAGGTCATCACCAGCAGCACCGCGACCACGCTGGTGACCGAGCCGAGCGGCAGCGAGCGCAGCATCTCGAACAGCGAGGCCTCCGGGCCGCGCGGGATGGTGGCGACCAGGTCGGCGGCGCCGGTACCGGCCAGCCGGATCGCGGTGCCGCCCATCACGCAGAACCAGACGACGGTGGCCCCGCTGGGCACCAGCAGCACGCCGAGCAGGAACTGCCGGATGGTGCGGCCGCGCGAGATGCGGGCGATGAAGGTGCCGACGAAGGGGGCCCAGGAGAGCCACCAGGCCCAGTAGAAGATCGTCCAGGAGCCGAGCCAGCTCTCGTCGGTGAAGGCGCCGGTCTGGGTGGACATGCCGAGCAGGTCGGAGAGGTAGCCGCCGACGGTGGCCGGGATCGAGTCCAGGGCGAAGACCGTCGGCCCGAACACGAAGACGAACAGCATGATCAGCGAGGCCAGCACCACGTTCGCGGTGGAGAGCCACTTGACGCCCTTGTGCACGCCGGAGAAGGCGGAGAGCACGAAGGCGGCGGTCAGCGAGCCGATGATGACCAGCTGGGCGTTCTGGGTGTTGCGGACGGAGGTGATGTACCCGAGCCCGTCGGCGACCTGGAGGGCGCCGAGGCCGAGGCTGGTCGCGGAGCCGAAGACGGTGGCGAAGACGGCCAGCAGGTCGATGGTGCGCCCGGCCCAGCCGTCCGCGCCGCGCTGCCCGATCAGCGGGACGAAGGCGGCGGAGATCCGGTTGCCCCGGCCCTTGCGGAAGGTGGTGTAGGCGAGGGCGAGGCCGCCGACCGCGTAGATCGCCCAGGGGTGCAGGGTCCAGTGGAAGAGTGAGAACTCCAGGGCCTGCTGGGCGGCGGCCGCGCTCTGCGGTTCCAGTCCGGAGCCGGGCTGCGGGGCGGCGAACAACTGCAGGGGCTCGCCGACGCCGTAGAACATCAGGCCGATGCCCATGCCGGCGCTGAACATCATGGCCACCCAGGCGAGGGTGGAGAACTCGGGTTCGTCGTCGTCGCGGCCGAGCCGGATCCGGCCGAAGCGGCTGAAGGCGAGCAGCACGGTGAGGACGAGGAAGACGTCGGCGGCGACCACGAACAGCCAGCCGAAGTTGTGCAGCACCCAGCCGAGCGCGGTGCTGGAGGTCCGGCCGAGGGAGTCCTCGGCGAACACGCCCCAGGCGACCACCGCCAGCACCAGCACGGCGCTGATGCCGAACACCGCCCGGTCGGTGGGGAGGGTGGCGGCGGGCTCGCCGGGTTCGTCGGGCTCCCGCACACGAGGGGAGGGCTGCGGCGGCTGGCTGTGCATCGGGCGGGACCTCTCGACATACTCGGAATACGGGGATTCAGGATGTATGTCGCACTATGTCCAGTCGGCGGCCCTCGGGGCCGGGCGGCGCGCCGGGGAGCGGGCGGGGGCGGGACCAACGTCCCGTCAGGCCGCCTCCTCCTCGCTCGGGGTGTGCGCGGTCGCCAGGTAGTGGGAGAGCACCCGGCGGCTGCGGGTGAGGTCCTCGATCCGGGCGTCCAGATCGGCGAGTTCGCCGCGCAGGGTGGCCAGCAGGTCCGGGCAGGACTCCAGGACGGGGACCGGGCCGGTGGCGCAGGGCAGGATCCCGGCGATGACCCGAGTGGGCAGGCCGGCCGCGAGCAGGCTGCGGATCTGCCAGACCCGGACGGTGTCCTGCTCCTCGTACTCGCGGTAACCGGCCGTGGTGCGGGCGGGCCGGAGCAGCCCCTGCTCCTCGTAGTAGCGGAGCAGCCGGGCGGATACCCCGGTCAGCCGGGCGAGTTCTCCGATGCGCATGACCGGGCCAACGCGGGCCGGGGCGGGGGTGTTCCCGGCGGGCCCGGCCCCCGGCCCGCTGCGGTGTGTCAGCTCTTCACGAACTCCAGTACCGCCTCACGCAGTTGGGGCAGCGACTCGACCATCGGCAGGTGTCCGCTGGGGAGTTCGACGTAGCGGGCACCGGGGATGCCCTCGGCCAGCAGCCGGTGCTGGGCCGGCTGGACGAGCATGTCCTCAGCGGCGCCGACGACCAGGGTGGGTACGCCGATCGCGGCCAGCTCGGCGCGGACGTCGGTGCGCGCGGCGAGCCGGAACTGCTGCGGGAACCCGGCCGGCAACGGGGACTTGAGGCCCTCGCGCAGCGCCGCGAGCTGATCGGCGGGCAGTGCGTCCACCCAGCTGTGGCCGAGGACGACGGTGAGCATCAGGTCGGCGAGCTCGGCCGGCCGGTCGCGGAGCCGGACCATCAGCTCGGACAGCGCGCTCTGCCGCGCCGAGCCGCCGGCCAGGCCAGCGATCAGCAGCAGCGAACGGACCCGCCCGGGGCGGCGGCCGGCGATCCGGACGGCCACGGCGGCGCCCAACGAGAAGCCGGCCAGGTCGAAGGTGTCGAGGCCCTCCTCGTCGGCGGCGGCGACCAGCCGGTCCGCGTACTCGTCCAGGGTGGGCTCGCCCGGCTCGTACGGGCTGTCGCCGGAGCCGGGGTAATCGGGGGCGACGACGGTGCGGTGCGCGGCGAGGTCGGGCAGCAGCGGGCCCCAGTTGTCCCGGGCGCTGCCGCCGGCGCCGTGCGCGAGCAGCAGGCCGGGGCCGGAGCCCTGGACGATCCGGGCGAGCGGGGCGGGGCGGGCGGTGGCGGTGGACGGCACGGGTGCTCCTCGGTGTTCGGTGCGGCGGGGCTTCTTCCGGCACCGGGAACGCTAGGAGTTCACACCGGTGAGAAGGTCAATCCCGGGTTCGGGCGCAAACCCCTGCCCGCCGCCCTGGTCACGGAACGCGCCGGAGCGCCTACGCTGGGGAGAGGAGCGCCATCCGGACAGTGCCGTCCGGATGCCGCTGCGCTCCGCCGCCGGGGTGCCCACCCGCCCGCGTTGGCCGCCCCGGTGTGCGCCCCGGGCCGGACGGCCGCCGAGGAGGTGCCAGGCCCGTGCCCGGAAGCGTCAACCTGCCGGGGATCGTCAAGCCACTGCCTGCCGAGTGGTTCGTCCAGCGCGACACCAACGCCGAGATGCGCTGGGAGGCGCTGCGCGACGCCGACGGCGGGGCCGCCGTCGGCCGGCACGTCCCGGTGGAACGGTTCTTCGTCCGCAACCACACCAGCACCCCGCTGATCGACCCGGACACCTGGCGGCTGCGGCTGTTCGGCAGCGGACTGCGCGGCGCCCCGGGGCCGGAGCGGGCGGTCGAGTTCGGCCTGGCCGACCTGCGGGCGCTGCCCGCCACCCGGACCGACGCGCTGATCGAGTGCGCCGGCAACGGCCGCAGCTACTTCCACCGCCAGCAGGGCCAGCGAGTCCCCGGCACCCCGTGGACGCTGGGCAGCATCGGCTCGGCGGCCTGGCGGGGCGTACGGCTGGCCGAGGTGCTGCGGGCCGCCGGGCTGACCGACGGCGCGGTGGACGTGCTGCCGACCGGCCTGGACCCGGACTACGTCGTCGACGGCGTCAACCACGGCCCGGTGCGCCGTCCGCTGCCGATCACCAAGGCGCTGGACGACGCGCTGCTCGCGTACGAGATGAACGGGGAGCCGCTGACCCCCGACCACGGCGCACCGGTGCGGCTGGTGGTGCCCGGCTGGGTCGGCATCGCCTCGATCAAGTGGGTCGGCGACATCGAGGTGGCCGACCACCCGCTCCACTCGCCCTGGAACACCGAGTTCTACCGGATGTTCGGCCCGGACCAGCCGCCCGGCGGCGGCGCCGCGCTCACCACCCAGGTGGTCAAGTCCGCCTTCGAACTGGCCGAGGGTGCGCGGCTGGAGGCCGGACGCGAGCACCGGCTGCACGGTCGCTCGTGGTCCGGCACGGCCCCGGTGCGGCTGGTCGAGGTGAGCACCGACGGCGGCCGGAGCTGGCGGGCCGCCGAACTGGACGAGGAGCCGTCCACCGGCGGCTGGACGCGCTGGAGCGCCACCTGGCGGCCCGACCGGCCCGGCCGCTACGAGCTGCGCGCCCGCGCGACGGACCGCCGGGGTGCCACCCAGCCCGAGCGGGCGGCGTTCAACCGCGAGGGCTACCTGTTCGGCGCGGTGGTGGCGCACCCGGTGACGGTCGGCTAGGCCCTGCCCGGCCGCTCAGCCGGTGGACCGGACCTCGTACGGGGCCGGTCCGGTGGTCTGGACCTCGTACGGGGCCGGGTAGTGGGTCTCGTACGGGGTCAGCACCAGCCGCACCACGTCCTCCAGCCGCCGCCGGGCGTCCCCGAGGGTGGTGCGGCCGGTCACCCAGGCGGTCAGCTCGCCCTGCCAGGCGTGCGCCACGATGTGCCGCACCAGCTCGCTGGCCGCCGCCGGCACCTCGGCCGTCACCGCCTGGAGGGCAGTGCTGTCGGCCCGGGCCATGCCCTGCAGTGCCTCGCTGGCGAAGGGGTCGGTGGAGGCGGCGACGGCCACCCGTAGCCGCGCCAGTTCGGGCTGGCGCTGGTAGGCCCGCATCCCGCCCCGGACGAACCGGACCGCCCGGTCGGTGGCCCCCAGCCCGGCGCGCGGCCCCCGCAGCTCGGCCACCAGGTCCGCGAGCAGCAGGCGGTGCCACTCGGCGATCGCCGCCGCCAGGAGGTGGTCCTTGGAGGAGAAGTAGCGGTACGCCGTCCCCAGGGCGACTCCGGACCGCTCGCATACCTGCTTCATCTGGAGCCGCTCGACGCCGATCTCGTTCACCAGGGCGAGCGCGGCCGCGATCAGGCTTTCGCGGCGTTCGAGCTGACGCGGAGACATCGTCTCCACCGGCCGTGGTGACAGGTCAACCTTGGTCACCCGCACCATGATACGGGCCGGGGCCGCTCAGGAGTATGACGCCGACCGGCCCCCTTCCGTTCGCCCGGCGGCCACCGGGGTTCCGTCGGGGGCTCGCCGGGGGCCCGTCGGGGGCCCGTCGGGGGCCCGTCGGGGCGCCCGGAGGTGTTGGTGGGGGCCTTCGCGGGGCCGCCGCGGCGCCCCGGGGAGCTACGGCATCCTCCGGATCAGCGCTTCCTGGACGGCGGACGCCACCAGTCGGCCGTCCCGGTCGTAGAACTCGCCGAGCGACAGGCCCCGGCCGTCCGAGGCGGACGGGCTGCGCTGGGCGAACAGCAGCCACTCGTCGGCCCGGAACGGGCGGTGGAACCACATGGCGTGGTCCAGCGAGGTCATCAGCAGCCGGGGCGGCTCGGTGCGCTGGAAGAAGTTCGGCTGTTCGTGCAGCCCGGCGGTGGAGGCCAGGGTGAGGTCGGACAGGTAGGTGAGCGCGCAGGTGTGCAGCAGCGGGTCGGTGCCCGGCAGCGGGGTGGCGATGCGCAGCCAGACGAACTGCTGCGTCATCCCCGGGGTGGCCGGGGGCGTGCCCGGGGCGTCCGGCGGCACGAAGCGCAGTTCGAGGTCGCGGAAGCCGTCGGTGGCCTTGATCGCGGTGCGCAGCTCCTCGTCCCAGTGCGAGAAGGCGTCCGGCAGGGTCTCCGGGCCGGGCAGCGGCGGCATCTCGCGGTGGCGGTCGCCGGCGGCCGGCTCGGGGAGCTTGAAGGAGGCGGTGAGGTCGAAGATCTCGTTCCGGTCCTGCACCGCGCGGACCCTGCGGGTGGCGTAGGTGAAGCCCTCGCGCAGCCGGTCGACCCGGTACTCGATCGGCCGGGTCGGGTCCCCGGGCAGCAGGAAGTAGCCGTGCAGCGAGTGCACCGCGCGCCTGGCGGCGCAGGTGCGCCCGGCGGCGGCGAGCGCCTGGGCGGCGACGTGCCCGCCGAAGGCGCGCATCGGGGCGCCGGCGTGGCAGTGGCCCCGGAACGTGTTCTCGTCCAGCTGCTCGATCTCCAGCAGTTCGGCGAACGGGGTGGCCGGGGCGGGCACCTGCTCGGTCGGTCTCTGCTGTTCTGTCAGGTCGGTCACCGGCCCATAGTGGCAGAAGCCAACCGTGCGGTGGTGTGACTTGGGTAACGCTCTCCTCCTGTAGAACGTGTTGCAGTCCGGTGCCGGCTGGTCGGGATGTCGGAGCCGTCACCTGGCGTGTTCCGCACGACGTGGCCGAGGAAGCCTGGGCGCTGTGGGACGTCTTCACGGGCCGAGTAGGGGTGCTCGCGGGTCGAATGGGGCGTCAGGGCCTAGGGTGGGCGGGATTTCGGCCCCCACCGCCCGTTGCCCCGGAGTACCCGTGCTGCACCTTCGCCTGATCGTCCCGCCCGACCTGCGCGGGCCGGTGCTCGGCTGCCTGGACGACGCGGTCGGGGTGACCCACGTGGTGATCCTGCCGGACGCGGCCGTCCGGCCCACCGGGGACGTGGTGCTCTGCGACGTGGCCCGGGAGTCGCTGGACGAGGTGCTGGGCGCACTGCGCGGGACGGGCCTGGTCGAGCGCGGGGCGATCGACGTCTCGACGCTCGACCTGGCCCTCTCGGCGGCGGCCGACGAGGCCGAACGGCTGGCCCCGGGCGAGGGGGCCGACGCCCTGGTGTGGGAGTCGGTCTCCGAGATCACCCACGAGGAGTCCACCCTCACTTGGGTGTTCCTGGCCTTCCTCACCGTCGCCACCATGCTGGCGGCCTGCGGCTCGGTGCTGGACAGCGCCATCCTGGTGGTCGGCGCGATGGCCGTCGGCCCGGAGTTCGGACCGCTGGCCGGGCTCTGCGTGGCGCTCGTCCAGCGCCGGACCCGCCAGGCGCTGCGCTCGCTGAACGCCCTGGTGACGGGCTTTCTGGTGGCGATGGCGCTGACCGTGTGCTTCGGGCTGCTGATGGACGCTCTGGGGCTCTTCTCGGAGGCCAGGTTCGACGCCGCGCGCCCGAACACCTCCTTCATCTGGCAGCCGGACGCGACCTCCTTCGTGGTGGCCTTCCTGGCCGGCATCGCCGGACTGCTCTCGCTGACCTCCGCGAAGGCGGGCACCCTGGTGGGCGTCGCGATCTCGGTGACCACCGTGCCGGCCGCCGCCAATGCGGCGGTCGCCCTCGGGTACGGCAGGGTCGACCAGTTCTGGGGTTCCAGCGTGCAGTTGCTGCTGAACCTGCTGGGGATCGTGCTGGCCGGGGTGCTGACCCTGCTGGTGCAGGAGGCGGGCTGGGCGGTGATCCGGCGTCGGCGGGGGAGCGTGGAGCGAACAGAGGTCGACTGACAGAGTTCGACTGACAGCTTTCAGCGAACAGCTTTCAGATTTCAGCGAACAGATTTCAGCTGACAGAATTTGAAATCTGTTCGCCTGGCTCCGCCGCCGGCTCCCGCACCTCCGTCCGCCTCGCCACCAGCGGCTCGATGCCGCGCGGGGTGGCGGCGACGGCGCGCCACCACAGCCGCAGGGCCGGCGGGTCGGCGGGTTCGAAGGGCTTGCCGGGGCGGGGCACCGCCAGGTGGGCGCCGAGCGCCTGGGCGGCGGTGACCACGCGTTCGGCGGGCTCCTCCCAGGGGTGGATCGCCAGGTTGAAGGTGCACCAGTGGATCGGCAGCATCAGCTCGCCCCCCATGTCCAGGTGGGCCCGGACGCCCTCCTCCGGGGTCATGTGCACCTCGGGCCAGAACTCGCTGTACGCGCCGACCTGCATCATCGTCGCGTCGAACGGACCGAGCCGGCGCCCGATCTCCGCGAAGCCCGGGAAGTAGCCGGTGTCCCCGCTGTGGAAGATCCGGTGCCCGCCGCCCGCGATCACCCACGACGCCCACAGGAACAGTGCGCTGGTACGCGGCCCGCGGCTGCAGTAGTGCCGGGCGGGCGTGGCGGTCAGGGTCAGCCCGGCGACCTCGGCCGACTCCCACCAGTCCAGTTCGACGATCCGCGCGGTCGGCACCCCCCAGTGCTCCAGGTGCGCCCCGACCCCGAGCGGGACCGCGAACACCGCGCCGCTGCCGATCAGGGCTCGCACGGTGCGCATGTCGAGGTGGTCGTAGTGGTCGTGGGAGATCACCACCGCGTCCACCGGCCCGAGTTCGGACAACGGCAGCGGCACCGGGTGCAGCCGCTTGGGCCCGGTCCAGTCGAACGGGGAGCAGCGCTCGCCCCAGACCGGGTCGATCAGGACGCGCCGTCCGCCGATCTCGGCGAGCACGGTGGCGTGACCGAGCCAGGTGAGCCGCAGGCCGGAGGCGGGCGGGGTGGCGAGGTCGACCGGGAGCAGCCGGTGCACCGGTACGGCGGCGGCCGGTGCCCGCCGGGACTTGTCCCCGCTCAGCTGGGCGAGGGTGATCTCCAGCGGGCTCCGCTCGTAGACCAGGCGGCGGGTCGGCACGGGGTTGCGGAAGGCGCCGTCGGCGAACTGGGGCGAGCGGAGGATCCGGGCCAGCCGCTCGCCCCGGGGCTCGGCCCCGAAGGCCTCGGTGCGGACCCGGTGCCAGGCGGCGCGGGGTAGCCCGGCCAGGCCGGGGACGGCGCGCTCCGGGCCGACGCGGCCGCGCACGGCGCTGTCGGCGGCGGGTGCGGCGGGTGCGGCGGGTGCGGCCGGCCCGGCGGGTGCGGCGGCTCCGGCCGGCCCGGCGGGCGGCGGGGCGAACTGTGCGGTCAGACCGGCGAGACGGGAGAACCACGAGACGGGGCGGGGCACGGCTCCTCCAGGGACGGTCACTGCTACCGGGCTGGCCGGGGCGCGTACCCCGGGGGCGAATGAGCCCCCTGAGGTACGACAACCATCTCGTCGGACGTTACTCGCCGTGGGCCGTTCGGACTCGGTGGAGGGCCCGGCACGGTCCAATCGGCGTACCCGGCGCCTGATGGACCGCCTGCCCGACGTCCAGGCGCCCAGCCCACCCGCCCCGGCGCGCCGCTACACGTAGAAGCGGGTGATGGCCTCCGCGACGCAGTGCGGCTTGGCGCTCTGCTCGCTGGTGATGGTGAACCGCACCACCGCCTGGACCCCGCCCGGTACCTCGGTGGCCGAGAGCAGCTCGGCGGTGGCCCGGATCGCCGTGCCCACCGGCACCGGGGCCGGGAAGCGCACCTTGTCCGAGCCGTAGTTGAGCGCCATCCGCACGCCCTCGACGCCGTAGCACTCCTTGGCCAGCACCGGGATCATCGACTGGGTCAGGTAGCCGTGCGCGATGGTCGAGCCGAACTGGCTCTCCTTGGCGCGCTCCGGGTCCACGTGGATCCACTGGTGGTCCCCGGTGGCCTCGGCGAAGAGGTCGATGGTCCGCTGGTCGATGGTGTGCCACTCGCTGGTGCCCAGTTCGGTGCCGACGGCGGCGGTCAGCTCGGTGAGGGAGGCGAAGGTCGTCACGGTGCGCTCCTGGAGGGGGACGGGCCCCGGGGCGGGGCCAGGACGCCGGAAGCGTATGCCTACCCGCCGGTACCTGTCAGGAGCGGAGTGCGAATCACCGGATTGCGAAGCACCGGAGCGCGCATCACCGAGCGCGCACCGCGGGCTCGGGTCAGGGCCGTAGCAGCGGTCGCCCGAGCGGGCCGGGTGCCGCCGCGCCCCGGCCGGTCGGGCCCTGGCCGCCGGGGAACAGCCGCCGGCCGCTGACCAGTTCCGGCACCAGCGCGATGAACAGAGGCTCCGGGTCGCCCACCCACGGCCGCAGCCCGGAGCGCAGCACCCGCCGCACCTGCTCGGGCTCGCTGACCGCCTCGGCCCGCCCGTGCACCAGCACGCTCCACCCGGTGCGGGTGACCGGGTCCAGCATGTCCGCCTGGAAGGCCACCACCGTGCCGTCAAGCCCGCGCGCGGTGGCACTTCCCCGGCGTACGGCGAGCACCAGCCGCCCGTCCAGGACCTCGAAGGAGACCGGCAGGACGGCCGGCAGTGCGTGCTCGGTGTACACCACGCGCCCGACGGGCACGGTGCTGAGCAGCCGCAGGCACTCGGCCTCGCTCAGGGTCTCCACACGGTCCTCACGCTCCATGCGTCCGATCGTCCTCGGTCGGCGCGTGCGTCGATAGGGCCCATGGTCCCTGAGCGGACGGGTCGGGAGCCCCGTCGGCGCCCGCCCGGAGCGGTAGCCTGCCCGGCGTCGGGATCGGTGGAGGGGCGGGCGGAGGAGGGGGCGGACGGATGGCCGGCGGGGTCGATCTGGTGGTGATCGGGGCGGACGGGGGGCCCGACCGGGCCTACGGCGGTTCGGCGCACGCTCCGGCGGGTGCCCGGCTGCTGGCCGAGGTGCTGCCCGGGATGTGCTTCGACACCGGCGCCGCGGGCTGCCGGGTGAGTGCCGTGGCGCCGGACGCGGACGCCAACGCCATGCTCACCGCCGTCCGGGACGCCGCCCAGCACCCCGGCCGCTGGCTGGTGGTCTGCCTGGTCGGCCAGTTGGTGGCCGACCCGCGCGGGCGCCGGCTCGCCCTGGTCACGCGCGGCAGCACCCCGGACAACGCGTACCGGCGCGGCCTGGCCTGGGACTGGGTGGTCAGCGCGATGGTGCACGGCGACCAGGAGGAGGCGCTGCTGCTGGTCGACGCGGTGGCCGACCGGGACACCTGGACGGCGCTGGAGCGGTCCGGTGAGGACAGCGCGGGTGAACTGCTCAGCTACTCCAGGGTCCCGCTGTGGGGCCGGATCGGCCGCTACGCCGTCGGCAGCCGCTACGCCCCGGGCAGACGCGGCCGGGACGCCGTACTGCCGGGCGAGGAGGGCTCGTTCAGCCGGGCGCTCACCACCGTCCTGCGGCACGGTGTCCCGGGTGCCCCCGCGGCCGTCGGCCCGCTGGACCTCCAGCCCGCCGTGGCCGGGCTGCTCGACGGCGGTGATCCGTCCGGTAGTTCGGGTGCGCCGGGCGTGCGCCTGCTCGTTCCGCCGCAGGGCGGGCGCCTGTTGATGCGCAATCGGGCCGCCGTTCGGGGTGCATTGGCCGGATTGTCGCTTTCCGAAGAACTGTTGGCCGTTCTGTGGCGGGAAAGTGCCCCGACGGAACCGCCCTCCGCGTAAGGTCAGGAGGCCTGAGGTGTTGCCGTGATGGGGTGGGTTGGCGAAGAATCGATCCCCAGTGGAAACACCGGCGGGACTTCGGAATTCTCCTGGCGGCCGTGGATCACGGATCGGCTCGGTCGCGACGAGGTGGGGCGATGCGGCAGCGCGGAAATGTGTTGCGCCCTGGGGCGGTTGGGACTGGCGGGGCGGTACTGGTGTTACTTCTCGGTGCTTGTGCGAGTGGTGGTGCCGGTGGTTCCGTCGATCGTCTGGGGTCGCCCGCGCCCACGGTTGCGGGAGTGGGCCCGTTAACTCCTTCGGGTGGTCCGGTAAACACCGCGATCGCGCCGACCGACGGCCCGGAAGGGGCGATGGGGCGGCTGGCCCTGAACGCGTATCAGGACTGGTGGCGGGCGCAGACCGAGGCTTACGGGCGTACGGATTCGGACGGATCGGCGCTGGAGCAGTACTCCTCCGGGCGGGCGCTCTCGGACGTCCTGGTCGGCCTTCACCAACTCCACGACGCCAAAGTGGTGATGACCGGAGCGCCGCGCAATTCCGCGGTGGTGAAGGCGATCGATCTGAATGCCGATCCGCAGACCGCCGTGATCGAGGACTGCGTCGATCTCTCGGGCTGGCACCGCGTCGATGCCGTCACCCGGGCGGCGAAGGATCCGGGCGGACGGTTGGACCGCTACGTCGCGACCGCCTCCCTGCGCAGGTTCCAAGCACATTGGCTGATCTACGAGTTCACACGGGAGGTGGACCGGACATGCTGAACGCGTGGAAACCGGCCGGACGGTTCGCGGCCGTAGCGTCCCTGTCGGCCGGGTTGCTGCTGTCCTCGGTGGTGACGGCGACGGCGGACGAACCGCCGAGTGGCGGGGCCGAACAGTGTTTCCCGAACGTGATCTGCGCGCACGCCGATTCCGGCGGATCGACCGCCACCGGGAATCCGGGCGGAAGCGGCGGAGGGTCGTCGGACAGCGGTTCGGACCTGTGCAGCTACCACGGCGTGCAGTGGGCGTGCTACGACCCCCAGTGGGGCTCGTTCGACAGCGGCGAGGGCTGCTACTACCGCCAGCTGGACCAGCAGCCCCCGGCGGGCGACTCGGCCTGGGGCACCAACAAGCCCACCGACGGCTCGATCTACTCCAAGGTCTGCCCGCAGACCAACGGGGGCCAGGACGGCGCCCAGTTCGTGTTCGTGCCCACCGGGCAACGGGTGAAGAGCGTGGCGGAGCTCAAGCGGGAGGCGAGGGACCAGGTCCACCTCCCGGTGCCGAAGGGCCGGATCGCGCCCGGCGGGACGGCGGTGGTCAACGCGCCGGTCTGGCTCTGGGCGGACGACGT
Organism: Kitasatospora sp. NPDC127060; assembly: GCF_042724935.1. Classification (NCBI taxonomy): domain Bacteria; kingdom Bacillati; phylum Actinomycetota; class Actinomycetes; order Kitasatosporales; family Streptomycetaceae; genus Kitasatospora; species Kitasatospora sp. NPDC127060. The sequence goes on along the minus strand of NZ_JBHXEG010000004.1, from coordinate 147,012 downwards.
GACGCCGCCCAAGGCCGGGTACGCCGCCTCCGGCGGGGTGACCGTCACCGTCACGGCCCGACTGACCGGCACCAGCTGGGACTTCGGCACCGGCGGGACCAAGCAGTGCGCGAGCGCCGGGACGCCGTACGACCCCAAGTACCGGGGCGCTGAATCCCCGGACTGCGGCTACCTGTTCAAGGTCGGTTCGGGCACCCGGCAGAACGGCGTCTTCAGCGCCACGGTGTCGACCCACTGGGTGGCCGACGTGGTCGTCACGGGGCCGAAGCCGGAGAGCTACTCGCTCCCGCCCATGCAGCAGGACAGCGAACCCTTCGAGGTCAAGGTCGCCGAGGTGCAGGTCCTCAACTGACCGCGCTGAGCGAGACGTTCGGCTACTGACGATCCGGAAAGCGTACGAGGGAAGGGCGGAACCCGGTGGAGAACCGTACATTCGCGACGCCGGGATCCGGCACACCGGCGGGCGCCGCGGTGTCCGTGGCGGTACCGGAGCAGCAGGAGCAGGGCCGGGGCCGTGCCACGCCGCACACCCCCGGGCGGACCATGCGGGCCCGGCGCCGCCGCCCCGCGGTGCTGGCGATGGCCGTCGCGCTGATCGCGGCCGGCGGCCTCGGCGGCGCGGCGCTCTACAACAGCACCGGCCAGCGGGTCGCGGTGCTGGCGCTGGCCCGGGACGTGCCCTGGGGGCAGGTGATCACCGATGACGACCTGGTGGTCGCCCGGATCGCCGGCGACCCCGCGCTGCACCCCGTCTCCGCCCAGGACCGGGCCAAGGCGGTCGGCCTGCGGGCCGCCACCGACCTCAAGCGCGGCGCCATGCTGACCGGCGCGGACCTCGCCCAGGGCCTGACGGTGCAGCCCGGTCAGATCGTGGTCGGCGTCTCGGCCCGGCGCACCCAGCTGCCCGCCAGCCGGCTGCTGCCCGGGGTGCAGATCGTCGTGGTCAACACCCCCGACAACGGGCGGCCCGACTCGCTGGCCGCGACGGTCATCACGGTCGGCCGGGTGGACACCGACGGCAGCCAGGTGATCGACGTGGCGGTCGGTGCGGCGGACGGGCCCCGGTTGGCCCAGTGGGTGGCCGGCGGACGGATCCAGGTGCTGCTGGCGCCGCGAGCCACCACCCCTGGCGGGGCCCCGCCGGCCGCGCCCTCGGCGGCCCCCACCGGCCCGGCGCCGTCCGGCGCGGCCACCACCGGGACGGCACCCACCGGGGCAGCCCCCACCGGCGGGGCCGGAGCGCCTTCGGCCCCGGTCGGAACGGGTGGCGCCTGATGGCGGTGATCGCGGTGGTCGGCGGCCCGGGCGCACCCGGGGCGACCACCACCGCCCTGGCGCTGCTGCTCGCCTGGCCGCTCCAGCCCGGTCGGCGGATCGTCCTGGTCGAGGCCGACCCGGACGGCGGCGCGGTGCTCGCCGGGGCCCTGGAGGGCCGGGTCGAGGCGGTGTACGGGCTGCGCAACCTGGCCGTCGCCGACCGGCGCGGGCTGCTCGCCCAGACCATCTGGGAGCAGCTGATCGACCTCTCGCCCGAGGGCAACGCCGAGCGGCTGCTGCTGCCCGGCCTCACCGACCCCGCCCAGGCCTCCGGCCTCACCTACACCTGGGAGCCGCTCGCCGAACTGCTGCACGGCATCGAGCAGCAGGGCTACGACGTCATCGTCGACCTCGGCCGCTCCGGCGCCACCGGGACCAGCGCGGTGCTCGCCCGGCGCGCCGACGCGGTGGCGGTGACGGTCCGCAGCACCCTGCGCGGGCTCAGCGCCGCCCGCCCCAGGCTCGCCGCGCTCGGCGAGGACCTCGCCGCCGCCGGGACCGGCACGGACGCCCTCGGGCTGCTGCTGGTCGCGGAAGGCCCCTATTCGGGCGCGGAGGTGTCGCGCGAGTTCGGGCTGCCGCTGCTCGGGGTGCTGCCGCACGCCCCCCGCACCGCACGGGTGCTCTCCGACGGCGGGGACACCACCGACCGGCGGTTCATCCGCTCGGAGCTGATGCGCACGGCGCGCTCGGCGGCGGACGAGGTGCAGCTGCTGGTCCGCCGCCGGCGGGAGCGGCTCGCGCCCGGCGCGACGGCCGGGGCTGCGGCGCCAGGCGCTCCCGTCGCCCCGGGCGGGTCGGGCGGGCCGGTTCCGGTCGCCGCGCCCGTACCGGTCGGGCCGGTGCCGGTGGGGCCCGTCGCTCCGGTGCCGCCCGCGCCGCCGGTGCCGGTGCCGGCGCCGTACGGGCAGGGCGTCCACGGGCAGTCGGCGTACGGGGAGGGCCAGGGCCAGCCGTCCTTCGCCCAGTCCGGCTACGGACAGCCCGGTTACGCCCAGTCCAGCCACACCCAGCCTGGTTACCCGCAGCCTGGTTACCCGCAGCCCGGCCACGCGCAGCCCGGCCACGCGCAGCGTGGCTACGGGCCGACGGCCCAGGGCCCGGGGGAGGGCGAGCCGCCCTCGTACGTCCCGCCGGTGATCACCACCGGCCCGGTCGCCCCGCTCGCCGGACTGGCGCCGCAGCCCGCCGCCCCGGCACCGTTCCCGGTGCACGTCCAGTCGGCCGGTCACGCCTCCGGTCAGGCGTCCGGTCACGGTTCCGGACCGGAGGGCGAGGACGACCAGTACCAGTTGCGGCAGCCGACAGTGACGAACCGTCAGGACGATGACCAGTACCCGTACAACCCCGGGGAGGTGCTCCGTGCGCGGTAGCCCCCTGCATCAGCGCCCGACGGCCGACCCGGCCGCCCTGCCCTGGGCCGCACCCGTACCGGCCACCGGGCAGCCGCATCCGCAGCCGCAGTCGCATCCGCAACAGCAGCAGACGTACCAGCCCGTCGCCCCCGGGCCGGTCAGCCCGGCCGCCGCCGGCTCGACGGCCGGGCCCACCGCGGTGCCCTCCCAGCTGCCCTCGCTGGACGTGCGCGGCGCCGCCACCCGGCCGGCCGTCGATCCGCAGGTCGCGCGCGAGCTCAAGCGCCAGGTCGCGGCCGAACTGCACCAGCAGATCACCCGGTTGACCACCGCCTCCGGGGCCGAGCCGGACCGCGCCACCCGCCGCCAGCGCGGCCGGGCGCTGATCGAGGAGGCGGTCGCCCGCTGGTCCGACGCCTACGCCCAGACCCACGGCATCCCGCCCACCCGGGAGCAGGACCGCGCGCTCGCCGAGGCCGTCTTCGACCTGCTGTTCCGGGCCGGCCGGCTCCAGCCCTACCTGGACGACCCGGACATCGAGAACATCCTGGTCAACGGCTGTGACGACGTCTGGGTCTCCAAGGTGCACCAACCGCTGCGCCAGGTCCCGCCGGTGGCCGACAGTGACGCCGAACTCGTCGAGCTGCTCCAGGACTTGGCCCGTCAGCACGGCGGCGGCGAGCGCAGCCTGTCCACCGCCAGTCCGACCCTCGCCCTGCGTCTGGAGGGCGGCATGCGACTCCAGGCGCTCACCGAGGTGACGCCCCGCCCGTACGTGGCGATCCGGCGCCACCGGGTGGCCTCGGCGACGCTGCCGGAGATGGTCGAACTCGGCACCCTGGACAACACCTTGGCCGCCTTCCTGGCCGCCGCGATCAGGGCCCGGAAGAACGTGATGATCACCGGCACCCAGGGCGTCGGCAAGACCAGCCTGCTGCGCGCGATGGCCGCCGAGATCCCGCCGGACGAGCGGATCGGCACCCTGGAGTCGGAGTTCGAGCTCTGGCTGCACACCCTCGGCCACCTGCGCCAGGTCGTCCCGATGGAGGCCCGCGAGGGCAACGGCGAGCGCGTCGAGGGCCGCCTGGCCGGGGAGTTGACGCTCGGCGACCTCATCCCGGCCGCGCTGCGGATGACCCTCTCCCGGATCATCGTCGGAGAGGTCCGCTCCGGCGAGGTCGTCCCGATGCTGCGGGTCATGACCAACGGCGAGGGCGGCTCGATGTGCACCCTGCACGCCCGCGGCCCGCACATGGTGGTCGACCGGATCGCCGAACTCTGCCTGGAGTACGGCTCGCACATGACCGACGCGCTCGCCTACCGGCTCACCGCCAACGCCCTGGACCTCATCGTGCACGTCGCCATGGTCGACGAGACCGCCGTCGGCGGCCGCCGGCACCGCTTCGTCTCCCACGTCCTGGAGGTCACCGGCCTCGGCGAGAGCGGCCGGCCCGCCCTGAACACCGTCTTCGGCCCCCGGCCGGACCTCGGCGAGCCGCGGGCCGTCCCGCACACCCCGCCGCAGTGCCTGGACGACCTGCGCCGGGCCGGCTTCGACGCCTCCCTGCTCGGCTCCCGGTACGGGAGTTGGGCCGCCCCGCTGCAGCTGCGGATCGGCGGTGGCGCCCGGTGATGCTGCTCTTCGCCCTGTGCGGGCTGGCGGTCGCCGGCGGCCTGGTCGCCCTGGTGGCCTGGGCCCGCGGCAGCGAACCCGCCGCCGAGGACGGGCCCGCCCGCCGGGAGAACCCGCTGGCCGGCCGCGCCCACGTGTTCTGGTACGGCGCCCCCGGCAGCGCCTCGATGCGGATGGTGCGACTGCGCCGGATCCAGCTGCCGCTGGCGCTCGTCGGCGGGCCGCTGGCCTGGCTGTTCACCGCCGTCCCGCTGACCGCGCTGCTGGTGCCGCTGGCCGTCTTCGGCCTGCCCTGGCTGTTCGACACCACCCGCCCGGACACCCACCGGATCGAGCGGCTGGAGGCGCTCTCCGAGTGGACCCAGCGGATCGCCGACGTGCTGCTGCTCGGCGTCGGCCTCAACCAGGCCATCGTCACCAGCCGCCGCACCGCCCCCGCCGCCCTGGAGGACGAGATCGGCGAACTCGCCGCCCGGCTGCAGGCCCGCTGGCGGCCCGAGGAGGCCCTGCACGCCTTCGCCGACAGCCTGGCCGACGCCACTGCCGACAAGGTGCTCGCCGCGCTCGTGCTGCGGGCCGGGGACAGCGGACCGGGCCTGGCCCGGACGCTCTCCGACATGGCCGACTCGGTGCGCGAGGAGGTCCGCCAGCGCCGCGCCATCGAGGCCGACCGGGCCAAGCACCGCACCACCATCCGCTGGCTGGTCGGCATCATCGTGCTGGTCGTCACCGTCGGCTCCTTCAACACCGAGTACACCCGCCCGTACGGGACCTTCCTCGGTCAGATCGTGCTCGCCGTGGTCGCCGCCCTGTTCGTCGCGATCATCGCCTGGATGCGGGCCCTGGCCTCGCACCCGCCGGTGCCCCGGCTGCTCACCCCGGACCGGCGCAGCAAGGGCGGGCGCCGCCTCGGCTCCGCTCCGGCCCGCGGGTCCGAGCCGGAGCCGGCCGAGCAGCTCGGGGAGGTCCGGTGATCTCCCCCTGGGCCGTGCTGGCCGGCGCCGTCGCGGCCGGTGGCCTCGCCCTGCTGATCGCCGAACTGCGGCCCGCACCACCGGACCTAAGCCAGGCGCTGGACCGGCTGCACCGCACCCCGGCGGACCGCGAACCGGACCCGGACGACCGGCCGCGCTGGTACGACCGGATCGGCGAGCGCTCGCTCACCCTGCGCGGGATGACGATCCCGCGCCGCGAACTCGCCCTGATCGGCCGCACTCCGGCCCGGTTCATGGTGCACAAGCTGCTGTTCGCCGCGCTCGGCCTGCTGCTGCCCGCCTACCTGGGCGCGATGGCCGTGCTGATGGACATCGGACTGCCGTTCGCCCTGCCGCTGGTCGCCGGGCCGCTGCTGGCCGGGCTGCTCTGGTTCGTCCCGGACGCCGTGGTGCGCGGCGAGGCCAAGGAGGCCCGCACCGAGTACCTGCACGGCATCGCCGCCTACCTGGAACTCGTCGCCCTGGAGCGGGCCGCCGACTGCGGACCGGCCGAGGCGCTGCGCCGGGCCGCCTCGGTCGGGCAGGGCGCGGTGTTCCGGCGGATCCGCGACGCCCTGGAGCGGGCCGCCACCGACCGGCTCCCGCCGTGGGCCGGACTCGACGCGCTGGCAGAGGAGTTGGGACTCAGCCCGCTCCAGGACGTGGCCGACATCATGCGGCTGTCGGGCACCGACGGCGCCGCCGTGTACGACACCCTTCGGGCCCGCTCCAAGGGCCTGCGCGGCGAACTGCTCGCCGAGGACCTGGCCCGCGCCAACGCCGACAGCGAGCGGATGGTCGCCCCCGGCGCGGCACTGACTCTGCTGATGACCGTCCTGATCGTCTTCCCAGCGCTCCACCAGATGCTCAACTGACCAGCTCCGTCGAGTAGCTGACACTACATCACACTTTTTGGAGACCCCGATGACCGTACGACTCGTCCAGCTGGCGGGCCGGGTGCTGCGGCCCGTCCTGCTGCCGGTGCAGTTCGCCCTGCTGCTGTTCACCCTGCGGCTGGGCCGGCTGCGCGCCGCCCGGGCGCGCGGCGACCGCGGCGCCATCAGCATCGAACTCGCCCTCGCCATCATCGCGTTGGTGTTCGTCGCGGGGGCCGTCGCGACCGCGCTCTACCTGCTGAAGGACAAGGTCGTCACCAAGGTCGAGCAGGACCCGAACCTGCCCGGCGGCGCGGGCGGCGCGGGTGGCGCCACCAAGTGACCGGCCTGCTTCGCGTGCTCCGCCGCCGCGGCGACCGGGGGTCGATGTCCATCAGCCTGGCCATCGTCTTCCCGGTCGTCCTGCTGCTCCTGCTGCTCGTCGTCCAGGCCGCGCTGATCTGGTACGACCGGCAGGTCGCGCTCACCGCCGCCCGCGAGGGCGTGGACGCCGGCCGGGTGCAGGGCGTCGCGAAGGAGCAGGTGAAGAACGAGGCCGCCCGGCGGCAGGCCGGGGACTTCCTGGACCGGCAGGGCGTGCACGGGTACCGGGTGTGGACGGACGGCAGCACGGACGAGACGATCAAGGTCACCGTGGAACTGACGCCCCCGCTGCTGATACCGGGGCTCACCGGCCCCAGCCTCCGCCAGTTCGCCGAGGCGCCGCGCGAGCGCTTCGTCCCGCCGGTGGTGACGCCGTGAGGCGCGCGGACGCCGACGACGCGGGCCGGGGGCGGGCCCGCGACGCCGCGCGGTCGCGGTCGGGACGGCGGGCGGGCCGGGGGCCGGGACGGCGGACGGATGAGCGGCTGGCCGAGCGGTCGGGACGGCGGTCGGGGTGGCGGCGGCTGCTGCGCCGGCCGGACCGGGGCGGGATCGCGATCGAAGCGGCGATCGTCGTCCCGGGTGTGGTCGGGCTGGTCCTGCTGGCGATCGCCGCCGGACGGGTGCAGACCGCGGCCGGCACCGTGGAGGCCGCGGCCCGCACCGGGGCCCGGACCGGCTCGCTGCAGCGTAGCGACGCCGAGGGGGACAAGGCGGCCAAGGAGTCCGCCCTCGCGGCGCTGGGCCAGCAGGGCGTGGCCTGCCGCACCTCGCGCGTGGACGTCGAGCGGGGCGTGTTGGACCTGACGGACGGCCAGGTGCGGACCATCAGGGTCACCGTGTACTGCGAGGTCGAACTCGCCGACCTGGTCGGCGGACCGTCCGGTGTGCCGGTGACGAAGCAGCTCCGGGGGGAGTTCACCTCCGTGTTGGACCGCTACCGCGGCACATGACGGCAGCAACCGGCGGCGCACGGCCCGCAACGGGCGCGGCAGGGGGATTGGGGACGGCCCGTGCGGGGGAGACGCAAGCGGAGAGCGCTCGGGGGATGACACAACGGCACCGAGGGGCGCCCGGTGGGGAGCCGGTGGGGAGGCATCGTGCGGATCGGGGGGAGGGGGTGCGCGTGTTGAGTCGACTGCGGGGTCGTGGTCCCCGCCCGGCCGGGCGGCGGTCCGACCGGGGCGCGGTCGCCCTCTTCGTGGCGATCTGCGCGGCCTACCTGGTGCTCGTCATCGCGCTGGTGATCGACGCGGGCGGCCGACTGCGGGTCGCCGAACGCACCGACGCCTGCGCCCAGGAGGCCGCGCGGGTCGGCGGACAGCAGCTCGACCAGGCGGCGGTGCTCCAGGGGAAGGGCTTCAAGGTCCAGCGGGCCTACGTCCAGCAGGCCGTCGACGCCTATCTGCGCACCTGCGATCTGCGGGGCGGCGACGTCACGTTCTCCAGCGAGGACAAGGTCGTCACCGTCACCGTGCAGGCCGACTACCGGCCGGTGCTGCTGGGCGCCCTCGGGGAGCGGAAGGTAACGGGCAGGGGCAGTGCGACCCTCGTCCACGGAGTCGAGAAAGCGGAGACCGACTGATGGCCGCGCCACGTGCCAAGGACAAGGCCCGTACCGCCCAGGCCCGTACCGGCGGGCCCGGCACCGGCCCGGGCGGAACCGGGAAGGACGGGATGCGAACCGTGAGGGGGCACGCCCGCGGGCGCCGGGCCGGACGCGGCCGCAGCGGCGCGCTGGTCACCGCGCTCGCCGCGCTGGTCACCCTGCTGGCCCTGCTGATCGGCGTCCCCGCCCTGCTGCTGTACGGCACCCAGGCGGTCGCCTCGATGGGCGAGGTGGCCACCGGCGGGGTGGGCGAGGCGCTCACCAGCCCGGACGACGGCCGACTGTTCCTCTGGCTGCTGGTGGTGGTCGGCTGGCTGGCCTGGGCGTGCTTCGCGCTCTCCGTCCTGCTGGAGATTCCCGCCCAGCTGCGCGGCCGGATCGCCCGCCGGATCCCGGCCTTCGGCTGGAGCCAGCGGCTCGCCGCCGGGCTGGTCGGTTCGGTGCTCGCGCTGCTGCCGGTGGCCGGCTCGGCCTTCGCGGCGGTGCCCGAACTGGCCCACGCCCCCGCCGCCCAGGCGCAGTTGACCCCGGGGGTGCAGCGGGCCGCGCTGCCCGCCGCCCAGCCCGCACCCGCCCTCGCCCCGGCGGCGGACCAGCGCCCCACCTACACGGTGCGGGACAGCCGGCCGGCGGACAGCCTGTGGTCCATCGCGGAGCGCCAACTGGGCTCCGGGGAACGCTGGGTGGAGATCGCCAAGCTCAACGAGGGCCGGGCGATGGACGATTCCGGCGTCCGCTTCGACGCGGAGCGGCCGATCCAGCCCGGCTGGGAACTGCTGATGCCGGCCGACGCCAAGCCGGACGGCGCCCGGGCCCCCGCGCAGGCGCCCACCCCCGCCCCTGCCCCGGCGCCCGGCCAGGCGCAGACCCCGGCTCCGGCGCAGGTGCCGCAGGCCGGGACGGAGCCGCCGGCGGGCGGCCCGAAGACGGTGACCGTCCAGTCCGGGGACAGCCTGTCCGCGATCGCCCAGCGGGAGCTGGGGGACGCCGAGGCCTGGCCGAAGCTGTTCGAGGCCAACAAGGGCGTGCAGGCGCCGGACGGGGAGCGACTGACCGATCCGGACGTGCTGGAGCCGGGAATGGTGCTCACCGTGCCCGGTGCGGCCGCACCGGCCGACCAGACGCCCGCGCCCGCACCTTCGGCCACTCCCACCCCGGCCACCACACCAGCTCCGGCCACCACACCCGAGCAGGCGCCCGCGCCCGCACCGGCCGCGACGCCCGCTCCGGCCGCGACGCCCGCTCCGGCCACCACGCCCGAGCAGACCCCGGCCACCCAGGCCCCGGCGCCGAACCACACCCCCGCCCACACCCCGGCGCCCGCCCCCGCCGCACACGCCGACCCGGCGCCCAGCGACGACTACAGCGTCGCCCTCGCCGCCTCCACCGTGGGCGTACTGCTCGCCGCCGTCATGGTCGGCACCGTCGCCTACAAGCGCGGCACCCAGCTGCGCGGCCGCCGCCCCGGGCACCGGATCGCGATGCCCGACGCCGAGGCCGCCGCCTTCGAGAACGAGCTGATGGTCCGCCAGGACCGGGTCGGCCTGGAACTGCTGGACCGTGCCCTGCGCACCCTGGCCCGCAACACCCTGCGCGGTGGCAAGCGGCTGCCCGCGATCGTCGCGGCCCGGATCACCCCCGACCACACCATCGAGCTGCACCTCTCCGGCCCGGCCACACCGATCGCCCCGTTCCGCGCCGCGCACGCCGCCAACGTCTGGTGGTGCAGCGAGGAGTCCGGCGACCTGCTGAGCCCCGCCCAGGCCCGCAAGACCGCCGCGCCCTACCCCGCGCTGGTCACCCTCGGCACCTCGCCGGACGGCTCGGTGGTGCTCGCCGACCTGGAGGCCGTCCGGCTGCTCCACCTGTCCGGGCACCCCGACGACGCCCGCGCCGTGCTGCGCACCCTCGCCGTCGAACTCGCCCACAGCCCGCTGGCCGACCGGCTTCACCTGCACCTGGTGGACCTCGCCGAGGAGGTGCCGATCAGCGGACCGGCCGCCGAGCGGGTCCACCGCCACCCGACCCTGGAGGCGGCGCTCGCCGCCCTCGGCCCGCGCACCGCCAAGGCCCGGGCCACCCTGGTCGCGGCCGAGGCCGCCAGTCCGCGCGAGGCCCGCAGCCGGGGCCAGGCGGACGAGTCCTGGGTGCCCGAGATCGTCCTCTGCGCCCAGCAGCCCGGCGGAGACACCCCCGCCGAGCTCGGCCGCCTGCTGGACGCCCGGCCGCGCACCTGCGTCGCCGTGATCACCCGCGCTCCGGAGCGCGGCACCGGACCGGTGGCCCGCTGGACCCTGCCCACCACCGGCCAGGCCGCCGTCCCCGGCCTGCATCTGACCGTCGAGCTCCAGCGACTGGACGACCACCAGTACGACCAGGTCGCCGAACTGCTCCGGGCCGCCGACGACACCACCCAGCACCCGGCGCCCGCCTGGACCCTGGACGGTCCCGGCCTCGACCCGGACGAGGACCCCGACACCACCGAACTGCCCTTCGCCGTACCGGTGCTGGCCGCCGTCGGTGCCCCGGGCGGGACGGCCGAGGAGGGGGCTGGGGCGGCTGCCGGACCCCGGCTGCCGGCCCGGGTGATCGGGACCGGCGCCAGCCCGTTCGCGGGCACTGACCCGGTGGCGCCCGCGCCCGTGCCCGCTCCCGCGCCTGCTGTGCCTGTTCCCGGTCCCGCGTCCCTGCCGGCTCCGGTGCCGACCGGGTCGACGCGGTCCGCCGTCAACGGACAGGGGCGGCAGGCGGCCACCGGGACGGAGCAGCCCGCTGACGAGGCCACCCGGGACCTTCGGCTGCCGGGCGCACCTGCCGAGTCGGCCGAGCCGGAGCCGGCGGAGGACGCCGCGGAGGCGGGCGGGGGCGCGGAGGCGGCCCCGGCGGAGGCATCGGGCGCGCTGCTCCCCGTCCAGCCCGTACAACCCGTGGCCCCGCAGACGTCCGCAGCTCCCGCGGTGCCGGTGGTGCCGGTGGTGTCGGCGGTTCCCGCGGCGCCGGTCGAGCCCGCGCCGACGCACCAGAGCGCGCCCGCGCCCACCGGCACCGATCCGCGCGTGCCGACCCGTCCGGAGGCCGCCCCCGGCCCGTCCGGCGGCCCGTCCGGCCCGTCCGGCTCCTCCGGTTCGTCCGGCTCCTCCGGTGCTGATCATGAGGCGACGGTCGAGCCCGGCCCGGCCGCCACCGCGCCGGTCGCCCGGGCCACCGCCGGACGCAGCGACTGCGACGACCTGCTCGCCATCCTCCGCTCCCCGGAGGCCCACACCCCGCGCAACGCCCCCCGGATCCGGCTGCTCGGCCCGGTCGACGTGGCCGGCACCCCGGGCGCCGTCGAACCCGGCGCGCTGCCCCGGCTCACCGAACTCGCCGTCTACCTCGCGCTGCGGCCCGGTGCCGACCACCACGCGCTCGACCACGACCTCCACCCGGGCGCCGCCCACCTCGACCCGCACCCCACCGCGTCCGATGCCAAGAGCCCGCTCCCGGCCAAACTCGCCGACCTGGCGGCCTGGTTCGGCACCACGCCCGACGGTCGCGCCTACCTGCCCACCGACACCACCGACGGCTACACCTTCGCCCCGACCGTCACCTGCGACTGGGACGAGTTCCGCAGCCTCTACCGGCGCGGCATGCGCAGCACCAGTGCCACCGCGGACGCCGCTCTCGCCCATGCCCTGGCCCTGGTCCGCGGCGCCCCGTTCGCCGAGGCCCCGCCCGCGTCCTTCGGCTGGGCCGAGGCGGAGCGCCAGGACATGATCGCCGCGATCGTCGACACCGCCCACGAACTGGCCGCCCGCCGCCTCCAGTACGGCGACCACCGCAGCGCCGAGGCCGCCGTCTTCCGCGGCCTCGCCGTCGCCCCGGACGTCGAACTCCTGCACCGGGACCTCTTCTACGCCTACGCCTCGGCGGGCGCGCGGGACCAGCTGCTGCGCGCCGTCAACCGCCTCGACGCACTGAGCCGCCGCACCGGCCGGGACCTGGACGCCGACACCGTCGCCCTGCTGCGCGACCTGCTCGCCGGGTCCTGAACCGGCCCGCCGCCCGCCCGGTCACCCCTGATCCGTTGATCCGTCCGATCCGGTAGGGGTGACCGGGTGGTCGTCACTCCCGGGGCGTCGTACACCAGGGCGGGGGAGTGTGGTCAGGCGCTGCGCAGCCAGGCGTCGAGCGTGCTGAAGTCAGCTTCGGCGAGGCCGACTTGGGGGTCGATGCGGAGGAGCAGGGCGGGGGCGGGGGAGTGGGCCTCGATCCAGCGGCGGTCGGCCCCGGTGATCTCGTCGTCCACCCAGGCGAACGGACGGCCGGCGGCCCGGTCGACCAAGGCGCGGGTCTTCCAGTGCAGTTGGGCTCCTCTTCCGATGCCGTTGCCCGGTTCATCCGCTTCGTCCGCCGTCGGCCGGTCCACGTACGGCAGTCGGGGCAGGCCCAGCCGGGGTGAGAGGCAATCGTTGGCGTCCGTCAACCAGGTGGTGGCCCAGACCAGTTCGCAGGGCAGGGCGAGCAGCCGCCGGCCCAGGCCCGGGGCCACCCGGGCCACCAGCGGATTGCCGTCCGGCCCCGCGCCGGGGCCGGGGTAGGTGGGGTAACCGCCCGGGGGCGGGGCACCGAAGGGGATCAGGGGGCCGTCGACGTCGAGGAACAGCAGGGGCGGGCCGGAACCGGTCATGACGGCACGATAGCCACCGGTGCGGGGGGTGTGGTGCGTCGATCGGCACCCGGCCTGGCTCGGGTGTGCCGGGATCTCGTAGGGTGGCGCGCACGGGACGTGGTGGCAGGCACCACGAGAGCAAGGGCATCAGACGCCGCGGCAGCGGCGGGGCGGGGCGGTGACCAGAAGATGGCGGAGACGACAGCTGTTTCCGGAGGTCCCGAGCCGGCAGCGGACTCGGGCCCCTGGGACGCCGTACCGCCGCTCGCCCACCGGCCCGCGGAGGAGCACCCGCCCGGGCCCGCCGCGCTGTACGAGCCGCCGGTGCCCCCGGCCGCACCCCCGGGGCCCCCGGCCGTGCCGCCGGCCCCGCCGGTCGCGCCCACCGGCTGGACCCTCACCGGCCTGCCCGCCGCCGGCGCCCCCGCCCAGGCGGCGCCGCAGCAGCCGCCGGCCCCCGGTGCGGCCGCGGCCCCGGCCGCTCCGGGCGGGCTGGGCGCCTCGCCGCGCGGCCGGATCCTGGTGATCGAGGGCGGCTACGGCAACGCCGGCCGCCGCACCTGGGGCCGGGGCGGCCCCACCCAGGCGCCGGTGCTGTCGGCGATGCTCGCCGCCGTCTCGCCGCAGGTGCTGCTCGCCGCGGACGCGGTGGACGCCGTCCACCTCCCCGGCGCCAGCGACCCGCACACCGTCCTCGCCCACCTGCGCGCCGCCTCCCGGCACCCCGGGCCGCTGCTGGTCCACCTGGGCGGGCACGTCGTCGCCGACAAGCGAGGCGGGCAGCTGCAGCTCACCCTGCGCGACTCCAGGCAGGACGGTCTGCCCTGGCAGGCCCTCGCCGCCGAACTGAGCCACCGTCCGGCCGAGTGGCAGACCCTGGTCATCGCCGACCTGAGCGCCGACCAGAACGCCTGGCCGTACCTCCAGGGCACCATCTCTCCGCTCAGCGAGGGCCTCCCGCTGTGGGCCGTCGTCAGCCCGGACCCGGAGCAGATCGGCACCTTCACCCGCGCCCTGATCGAGGCCCTGCACGGCGGACGCCCGGGCGCGGGCGAGGTGCTCGCTCCCGAACAGCTGCGCCAGCAGGTGTACTCGGTGCTGCGGCCGGACGTGGTCATCCTGGCCACCCACACCCCGGACCGCCCGGTCTTCCGTAACACCGCCCGGCGGGGCGAGGCCCCGGCCGCCGACGTCCTGCTGCCGGTGCCGGACCCGCGTCCGGTCATGGACGCGGCGCCGGCCGAGCCGGCGCTGCCCGTCGCACCGCCGCTGCCGCGCCAGGCGGAGCCCCGGGACGCCGTGGTCGAGCGGGCCCCGGTGGCCGAAGTCCCGTCAGCCGGGGCCCCGGTGGCCGAAACCCCGGTCGACGCCCTGGCGCCGGTCACGCCCGTCGGCGGACCGGTGAACCTGGTCAAGCCCGGCGTGCCGCCCACGCCGCCGCGGCCGGCCCGCCCGGTCAGCCTGCGGAAGGCGGGCGAGCAGCCTGCCGAGGCACCGTCGGGCGTCAGCCTGCACAAGGCCGCCGGTGCCGGTGCTGTGGTGGTGGCGGAGGCGGCCGTGCCGTCGACTGGTGTCACCCTGCGCAAGGCCCGGCCGGAGCCCGTGGACGCCGTTCCGGAGGCGGCTGAGGCCGTTGACCTGGCTGTGGCGGCCGGGGAGTTCACCGAGGAGCCCTGGGACGCCGTCCCGGCCGAGGCACTGCCGACGGCCGTGGAGCCGCAGGACGAGGTGCCGACCGGTGAGGTGCCGGACGACGCTGTCCCGGCAGACGAGGTCCCGGCCGATGAGGTGCCGGCCGATGAGGTGCCCGTCGCGGAGGTGGCGGAGGTGCCCGTCGCGGAGGAGCCGCAGGTCGAGGTGCCCCAGGACGAGGTTCCGGTCGACGCTCAGCCCGCTCAGCTCGCTCAGCCGGCTCAGCCCGAGGCACCCGCTCAGGCCCAGGCGCCCGCCGACCGGCAGGCGGGCGCCCCGGCTGCCGGCGCGCCGCGCGAGGACTACCGCGAGGTCATCGGACGGATCGTCCGCAGCGCCGACGCCGGGGACCACGCCGCCGCCACCGACCTCGCCTTCGCCCTGGAGCTGGAGGCGATCGCCGAGCACGGGGCGGTCTCCGAGACGGTGCTCCAGGTGCGTCAGGTGCGCGCCCACGTCTGCCGGCTGGCGGGCCGGACCGCCGAGGCGGCCAGCATCTACCGCGAGGTGGCGCTGACGCTGCTGCGCTCGCAGGGGGCGGAGGACCCGGAGGCCCAGCGGGCGGCCACCAACGCCGAGGCCTGCTGGCGTTCGATCACGGACCGGGCTGAGGCCATCCGCATCGCCCCGGAGATCATCGAGCTGCGGGCCTTCCTCCCGGGCCGGGACAACCGCAAGCTCCGGGCCGCCGAGCGCTACCTGGCGCAGCTGGCGGCGGCCCCGGCGGGCGCCGACCAGGCCTGAGCCGGGCGGCCCCCGGCCCCCGGCCCCCGGCGCCGTCGAAGACCAGCGAACGGCGAACAGAAAACAGCGAACGGATGACAGATGTTGAAATCTGTCATCCGTTCGCTGTTATCTGTCAGCTGTCACGTGTCAGCTCACTCGTCAGCCGCCACCCGAGCGCGGCCACGAGCGCCCACCCGACCAGCTGCTTACTGCTCGTCGCCCTGGCTGTCGTCGTTGCCCAGGAGGTCGCCCGCGAGCGCGTGGACGAACTTGGCGCCGTCGATGGTGCCCAGGCCGCTCGAGAGGTCGTAGCCCTCGGTGGCGTTGTAGCCGGTGACGCCGCCCCACCCGTTGTCGCCGTCCTTGACGTCGACGATGCCGCTCCACTTGCTCGGCAGCAGGCTCAGGCCGTACAGGCTCGGGTTGATCTGGCCGAGGCGGTGGCCGGCGAGCTGGTCGGCGAGCGCGACGATGCCCGAGAACAGCGGGGTGGCCTCGCTGGTGCCGCCGGTGAGGTGCCAGCCGACCGCGGTCGGGTCGTAGGACTCGTAGGTCCAGGCGGCACCGTCGACGGCCGCGCTCATGCTGATGTCCGGGGTGCCGCGGTGCGCACCGGTGACGTTCGCGACGCCGGCCTGGTACCACGGGCGCTGGAAGATGCCGGACACGCCGCCGCCGCCGGCGCCGGACTTGTCGTGCCACACCTTGTCGGCCGCGGTGCGCTTGCCGCTGTCGTCCAGGGTCAGCTGGGTGCCGCCGATGGAGGTGACCAGCGGGTCCGAGGACGGCCAGGAGTTGACCTTGAACGGGTACAGGTCGGTGCCGTTGGTCTGCGAGTCGGTCGCGCCGTTGTCGCCGGAGGCGGCGAGCACGGTGACGTTGCGGTCGGCGGCGGCCTTGAAGGCGTAGCGCAGGTCGGTCAGCGACTTGAAGTCGCCCTTGTCGTAGCCCGGGAAGGTGTTCTCGGTGGCGCCGAAGCTCTGCGAGATGACGTCGCCGACGCCCTTCTTGATGAGGTCCTTCTCGGCGTCCATCATCTCGGGCAGGCCGGTGGTGCCCTCGGTCTCGGCGACGCCGGTCTCGACCAGGACGATGTGCGCGTCGGGGGCGATCGCGTGGGCGTACTCGACGTCCAGGGTGGTCTCGCCGGCCCAGCCGGTGTGGTCGGGGTTCTTCGGGTCGAAGGCGGGGACGTTGCCCCACTTCCGCACCTCGACCTGGGTGTCCTTGATGCCCCACTGCTTGTCGAAGACCTCCAGGTCGTGCTGGATGGTCGGCGAGCCGAAGGAGTCGACGATGACGATCGTCCGGCCCTTGCCGGTGACGCCCTCCTGGTAGAGCGGGCCCAGGTTGTAGGCGGCCTGGTACTGGACCGGCGAGTAGCAGTGGATGCCGATCTGGCTGACGCACTGGGTGGTGCTCAGCGGCGCCGGGCGGGTGGTGGCGAGGTGGTGGCCGAAGGAGGCCGGGCGGACGTGGACGCCCGAGAGGTCGTGCGCGGGGGCGGCGGTCGCGGCGCCGACGGCCGGGACGGCAACGGTGCCGGCGGTGAGGGCGGTGGCCCCCACGGCGAGCAGAGCCAGGGCACGGCGGAGGGTAGCGGGGCTGCCCATGGGACTCCTTGGGACGCAGAGGGCCCGACCTGAGGTGGTCGGGTCGGTTTCGGACATCCCATCGAGCGCCGCATGATCATGCCATAGTCATTTGGTGGGGTCAGCTGACCAGGTGCATGGTCATGATCGGCCACGCGAAAAGGTAAAGGCCGTCCCAGGGAAAAGTAACCGCGCACCTGGGACGGCCATATGATGACACGTCAGTAATATTCAATGAATATTAACCGTATCTACCCAGCACCCCCGCACTTCAATCGAAGTCGTCACAGTCGGGGCGACTACCGGGCGCCGCCGTTGACGTACAGCGTCTGCCCGCTGACGTACGAGGCCTCCTCGCTCGCCAGGAAGGACACCACCGAGGCGACCTCCTCCGGCTGCCCGACCCGGCGCAGCGGCGTGCGTGCGGACACCTCGGCCTGGTGGTCCTCGGCGGTGGCGCCGACCCGCTCGGCGGTGGCCGCCGTCATCGCGGTGGCGATGTAGCCGGGGGCGACGGCGTTGACGTTGATGTTGAACGGCCCGAGCTCGATCGCCAGGGTCGCGGTGAGCCCCTGGATGCCGGCCTTGGCGGCCGCGTAGTTGGCCTGGCCCCGGTTGCCCAGCGCGGAGCGCGAGCTGAGCGAGACGATCTTCCCGTACTTCTGCGCCACCATGTACTTCTGCGCCACGTGGCTGCAGTTGTACGCGCTGGTCAGGTTGACGGTCAGGACGGCGTCCCAGTCGGCCTTGGGCATCTTGAAGAACAGGTTGTCCCGGGTGATCCCGGCGTTGTTCACCAGGACGTGCAGCCCGCCGAGGTCCTCCGCGATCCGCGCGAACACCTCCTCGACGGCGTCGTAGTCGGCCACGTCGCAGCCGTAGGCCCGGGCGGTGCCGCCCTTGGCGGTGATCTCGGCGACCGTCCCGGCCGCCCGTTCGGCCGTCAGGTCGACCACTGCGACCGCGGCGCCCTCCTCCGCCAGCCGGCGGGCGGTGGCCGCCCCGATGCCCTGCGCCGCGCCGGTCACCACGGCGACCTTGCCCGTGAATCGAGCCATGTCAGTTCCTCCGCTCATGTGGAAACTCCCTCGGACGTCCTCGGCCGCAGCCGTTCCGGACGTCAGCCGTTCCGGACGTCGATCGCTCCGGACGTCGATCGCTCCGGACGTCAGCGTTCCGGACGTCGATCGCTCCGGGCGCCAGCTGCTCCGGACGTCAACCGACCCGGACGTCAGCCGTTCTCGACCAGCACGGCCGTACCCTGCCCCACACCCACGCACATCGTGGCCAGGCCGCGCCGGGCGCCGGTGCGGCGCATGCGGTGCAGCAGGGTGGTGAGGATGCGGGCGCCCGAGCCGCCCAGCGGGTGGCCGAGGGCGATCGCCCCGCCGCTCGGGTTGACCACCTCGTCGGCCCGCTCCGGGCTGAACCCGATGCCGTCGGCGGAGGCCAGCGCCTGGGCGGCGAAGGCCTCGTTGAGCTCGGCGGTGTCCAGGTCGGCGAGGTCCCAGCCTGCCCGGCCGAGCACCTTGGCGGTGGCCGGTACCGGGCCGATGCCCATGACGTCCGGGTGCACCCCGGCCGAGGCCCCGGCCACGTAGCGGCCGAGCGGCTGGAGTCCGAGGTCGCGCAGCGCCTCCTCGCTGACCAGGACGAGGCCGGCCGCGCCGTCGTTCATCGGCGAGGCGTTCCCGGCCGTGACGGTGCCGTCCGGGCGGAAGGCGGGCTTGAGCCGGGCGAGCTTCGCCAGGCTGGTGTCCTCGCGGATGCCCTCGTCCTGGCTCACCGTCACCCCGTCCGGCCGCTCGACCGGGACCAGTTCGGCATCGAAGTGCCCGTCCTTGCGGGCGGCGGCGGCCCGCTGGTGGCTGCGCAGCGCGAAGGCGTCCTGCCGCTCGCGCCCGATGCCGTACCGGCCCGCCACCTCCTCGGCGGTCTCGCCCATGCTGAGCACGCCGTGCAGTTCGGCCATCCGGGGGTTGGTGAGCCGCCAGCCGAGCCGGGTGTCGTGGGTCTCGATCCGGTGCGGCAGCGCCTCGTCGGGGCGGGGCAGGATGAAGGGCGCGCGGGTCATCGACTCGCAGCCGCCGGCCAGCACCACCTCGGCCTCGCCGGAGCCGATGGCCCGGGCGGCGAGGGTGACGGCCTCCAGGCCGGAGGCGCAGAGCCGGTTGACGGTGGCGCCGGGGACGGTCTCCGGCAGGCCGGCCAGCAGGACGGCCATCCGGGCGGCGTTGCGGTTGTCCTCGCCGGCCTGGTTGGCGGCGCCCCAGTAGACGTCGTCGATCCGGGCCGGGTCGAGGGCGGGTACGTCGGCGAGCAGGGCGCGCAGCACGGTGGCCGAGAGGTCGTCCGGCCGGACCGTGGCGAGCGCTCCGCGCAGTCGGCCGATGGGTGTGCGGCGGGCTGCGGCGAAGTAGACGGGACGCACGTCGTGCTCCTTGTCGAAGGGGGGTGGGTCAGAAGGCGTTGACGCCGGTCAGGGCACGCCCGATGAGCAGTTGGTGGATCTGGCTGGTGCCCTCGTAGAGGGTCATCACCCGGGCGTCGCGCAGGTACTTGCCGACGGGGTACTCGTCGATGAAGCCGTAGCCGCCGAAGACCTGGAGCGCGTTGTTGGCGGCCCGGACGGCGGCCTCGCTCGCGTAGAGCTTGGCGACGGAGGACTCGGTGGCGAACGGGAGGCCGCGTTCGATGTGGTCGGCGACCTTCCACGTGAGCAGCCGGGCCGCCTCGACGTCCACCGCGATGCCGGCCAGCAGTTCCTGGACGAGCTGGTGCGAGGCGATCGGCTTGCCGAACTGCTCGCGTTCGCCCGCGTAGCGGACGGCCGCCTCCAGGCAGGCCCGGGCGATGCCGACGCAGCCGGCCGCGACCGACATCCGCCCCTTTGCCAGGGCCGCCATCGCCACCGTGAAGCCCTTGCCGAGCTCGCCGAGCCGGGCGCTGTCGGGCACCCGGACGGCGTCCAGGGTGAGTTCGGCGGTGGCCTGGCCGCGCAGGCCGAGCTTCCCGTGGATCTCGGTGCGGCCGAAGCCGGGCAGGTCGGTGGGGACGAGGAAGGCGGTGATGCCCCGGTGACCCTGCTGTTCGGGCCGGTCGCCGCCGGTGCGGGCGAAGACCAGGGCGACGTCGGCCCAGGTGCCGTTGGTGATGAAGGTCTTGGTGCCGCTGATCAGCCAGTCGTCGCCGTCCCGGACGGCCCGGGTGGTGAGGTTGGCGGCGTCCGAGCCGGTGCCGGGTTCGGTGAGCGCGAAGCAGGCGAGTGCCTCGCCGGAGGTGAGCCGGGGCAGCCAGTGCCGCTTCTGCTCCTCGGTCCCGAAGCCGTTGACCGACTTGCCGACCAGGCCGAGCGAGACCGAGACGATGCCGCGCACGGCGGAGTCCCCGCGCCCGAGTTCCTCCAGCACCAGGCAGTACGCGAGGTGGTCGCCGCCGCTGCCGCCGTACTCCTCGGGGATGGTCAGGCCGAGGAAGCCGACCTTGCCGAGCTTGCCGATGATCGCGCGGTCCACCTGTTCGGCGCGGTCCCACTCGGCGGCGTACGGAGCGATCTCGCGGTCGGTGAAGGAGGCGGCGAGGTCCCGGACGGCGGCCTGCTCCTCGGACAACTCCAGGTTCACGACGGTGCCCACCTCGATAAACTAGCGCTGCAAGTTTTACGAGGGGACTGTAGCTCCGACCCGCCGTACTGGGAAGGGGCACCTGTCAGAATCGGTCCCCACCCACCCGACCGGAGGTACCGCCCGATGGCCCGCCCGCGCACCCCGCTGCTCAGCCGCGACCGCATCGTCGCCGCTGCTCTGCGGCTGATCGACGGCGAGGGGCTGGAGGTCCTCTCTACCCGCCGCCTCGCCGCCGAGCTGTCGGTCAGCGGGCCGTCGCTCTACAACCACTTCGCCACCAAGGACGAACTCCTGGACGCGGTGGTGGACAGCGTCATCGGGGAAGTCGACCTGTCGATGTTCAGCACCCCGGGCACGCCCTGGCCGCAGGCGCTGCGCGACTGGGCGCGCTCCTACCGTGCCGCGCTGGCCGCCCACCCCAACATCGTCCCGGTGCTCGCCCAGGGCCCGGGGCGCCGGCCCAACGCGCTGCGCCTGGCCGACGCCGTCTTCGGACACCTGGTCGAGTCCGGATGGCCGCGCGGCCAGGCGACCCGGATCGGCGCGCTGATGCGCTACTTCGTCACCGGCTCCGCGCTGGCCTCCTTCGCGGCCGGCTTCCCGGCGGATGCCGAGGTCTACGACGCGGCCGACTACCCCCACCTCGGCGAGGCGCACCGGCTCGCCGGGCACCGGGGGACGGTCGACGAGGGCGCCTTCGAGACCGGCCTGGAGGCGCTGCTGGACGGGCTCGCCCTGCGCTTCGAGCGCCTCGCCGTGCGCTCCTGACACGCGGCGGCCGACGCGCGGCAGCGGGCGCGCGGGACCGGACCGGGCGCGCGCGTGGGCCGGGTGCGCGGGACCAGGTGCGCGCGGGACCAGGTGCGCCAGGGCCCGGGGCTACCAGGGTTCGCGGGCCAGGAAGGCCGGCCGCTGCTCCGGGTCCACCGGGTCGTAGTACCGGTGGTAGACCGGCGTCAGCCCACCGGAGACCGGGGGCACGATCCAGCTCCAGTCCGCCGGGGTCGGGCGGCCGAGCCGCTGCTCCTGGGCGACGTGCTTGAGGAAGCGCTCCGACTCGGTGTGGTGGTCGGCGATCGTCACCCCGGCCTCCTGGAAGGAGTGCAGCACCGCCAGGTTGAGCTCGACCAGGGCGCGGTCGCGCCAGAGCGTGCGGTCATTGGAGGTGTCCAGGCCCAGCCGGTCGGCGACGGTGCCCAGCATGTCGTAGCGGTCGGCGTCGGCGAGGTTGCGGGCGCCGATCTCGGTGCCCATGTACCAGCCGTTGAACGGCGCGGTGGGGTAGCGGACGCCGCCGATCTCCAGCGTCATGTCGCTGATCGCGGGCACCGCGTACCAGCGCAGTCCGAGGTCGGCGAACCAGGGGTGCTCGGGGTGGCTCAGCGGCACCTCCAGGGTGGTGTCGTCGGGGAGTTCGTACCAGCGGGGCCGTTCGCCCGGCCGTTCCTGGATCAGCAGCGGGAGCGCCTCGAAGCGGTCCTCGGCGCACTTCCAGCCGAGGTCGCGGGCCCGGGTGGTGAGCGCGGCGCCCGCCGGGTCGCCGATCACGGTGGCGCCCTGCGGGCCGTCGTCGACCCGGTGCCCGGCGTAGCGGACCAGCTGCTGGTTGAGGATCCGCGCGGCCGGGCGGCCCGGGCGGTCGGGGGCGAACACCGAGACCACCGGGCGGATCCGGCCGCCGTTGCCCGCCAGCCGCAGGTGCTCGAAGCACTCGGCGGCGATGTCGTCGGCGGCGGACAGGTGGCGCAGGTCGCGGACCACCAGGCTGCGCCAGTACAGCCGACCGATGCAGCGGGCGGCGTTGCGCCAGGCGAGCTTGGCGCCGTAGGCGAGTTCGGCGGGGGTGTGCCGGTAGCCGCCGGTGCGGTCGATCTCCTCCCGCACGGCCCGCAGCCGGGGCTCCGGGTCGCCGGCCGCGGGCTGCTCGCGGTGGAACTGCCGGATGAAGTCGGCGGCCTGCTCGGGATCGGTGAACGGCGCTGGTGCGGGCGGCAGTTGAGGCTGTGGCCCCGGGGGTACGGGCGGCGTGGCGAATTGACCGGTGAGTCGGCCGACGGGTGGCGCGACGGGTTCGGCGGCGAACGGCGCGACGGGTGGCGCGAAGGCCGTCGCGGTGTGGGTGTGGGCGTACGGACAGCCGCCGCTCGGGGCGGTGGCGGTTCTGCGGGTACGGAGCCGGTTGAAGATCAAGGACACATCCCTCCTGCCGCCCAGGAGTACCGGAGGTGTCCGGCCCGGCGCAGGGAGTGAACGATTCGGCCCCCGCACCCGCGCTGAGCGCGCTAGGGTGCGGGGGCCGAAGGTCAGACTGTACGACCGGTTGCTGCGGGGCAGGTCAGCCCATGTCCTCCAGCCGGACGCCCTTGGTCTCCTTCATGAACTTCGCCACGAAGACCAGCGACAGGGCCGCGAAGGCCGCGTACACCAGGTAGGTCGCGGAGAGGTTCCAGCGCGACAGCGACGGGAACGAGACGGTGATCACCCAGTTGGCGATCCACTGCGCGGAGGCGGCGACGGACAGCGCGGCGGCGCGGATCCGGTTCGGGAACATCTCGCCGAGCATCACCCAGACGACGACGCCCCAGGACATCGCGAAGAACAGCACGAAGGCGTTGGCGGAGATCAGCGCGACGGTGCCCTGGAGGTCGGGCAGCGAGACGTTGTCGCCGGAGCCGGTGGCGGAGGAGAACGCCCAGCCGGCCGCGGCCAGGGTGACGGCCATGCCGGCCGAGCCGATCAGGGCGAGCGGCTTGCGGCCGATCCGGTCGACCAGCAGGATCGCGATCACGGTGCCGAGGATGTTGATGACCGAGCCGATGAAGCTGATCAGCAGCGAGTTGCTCTGGTCGATGCCGACGGACTGCCACAGGATCGACGAGTAGTAGAAGATCACGTTGATGCCGACCAGCTGCTGGAAGACCGACAGGCCGATGCCGACCCAGACGATCGGGAGCAGGCCGAAACGGCCGCCGAGCAGGTCGCGGAAGCGCGGGCGGTGGTCGGAGGCGATCAGTGACTGCACCTCGGCGATCCGGGCGTCGGCGTCCACGCCCTCGCCCTCGACCTCGGCCAGCACCTTGCGGGCGTCGTCCAGGCGCTCGGCCTGGATCAGGTAGCGCGGGGACTCGGGGATCACCGAGGCCAGCACGAAGTAGACCACGGCGGGGACGACGCAGACGCCGAGCATCCACTGCCAGGCCTCCAGGCCGAGCAGTCGGCCGCGGGTGTCGCCGCCGGCGGCGTCCGCCAGCACCCAGTTGACCAGCTGGGATATCGCGATGCCGAGCACGATCGCGGCCTGCTGGAAGGAGGCCAGCCGACCGCGGTACTTGGTCGGCGCGACCTCGGCGATGTAGGTCGGGGCGATCACCGAGGCGATGCCGATGGCCGCGCCGCCGAGGACGCGCCACAGGGCGAGGTCCCAGGGCGAGAACGGCACCATCGAGCCGACGGCGCTGACCGCGAACAGCAGCGCGCCGGCCTTCATGACCTTGATGCGGCCGTAGCGGTCGGCGAACCGGCCGGCCAGCGCGGCGCCGACCGCGGAGCCCAGCAGCGCGGAGGACACGATCAGGCCGGTCTCGCCGCTGCCGACCCCGAACTTCCCCTGGATGCCGGAGACCGCGCCGTTGATCACGGAGCTGTCGTAGCCGAAGAGGAAGCCGCCGAGGGCTGCGGCCGCGGTGATGAAGACAACGAAGCCGAGGCGGCCGGGCGCGGTGGCCTCGGTCGCCCCGGAGGGCTTCTGGGTGACGCTCACGATCTTGACTCCTGGTACTCAACGCTGAGCTCGGTAGCCGAGATCGTAACCCCTGTTCGTTCAAGCCTTGTAGACGGGGAGCCTCAATTTTTGCTCTGAGAATTCGTAAGGTGAACAAGCAAATTGAGCCCCCCCGCTGCTGTCGCCGCCGCGGCCGGGCCGCTTCGGCCCGGTGCGCCGGGGCGGGCTCACGCCGGGGCGGACAGCGAGAGCCCGAACCGGCCCTCGGGGTCGGTCCACCAGTGGGTCAGCCGCAGTCCGGCCGCCGCCAGCTCCCCGCTCACCCGCTCCCGGGTGAACTTGGCCGACACCTCGGTGCGCAGCTCCTCGCCCCGGTCGAAGTGCACCGGCAGGTTCAGGGCCGGGATCTTCACGGTCTGCGAGCGCAGCGAGCGCAGCCGCATCTCGATCCACTCCTGCTCCCGGTCCCAGAGCGCGACGTGCTCGAACGCGGTGGGGTCGAAGTCGGCGCCCAGCTCGCGGTTGAGCACGTTGAGCACGTTGCGGTTGAACTCGGCGGTCACCCCGGCGCCGTCGTCGTAGGCGGCGACCAGCACCGCCGGGTCCTTGACCAGGTCGGTGCCCAGCAGCAGGAAGTCGCCCGGGTCGAGGGCGGCCCGCAGGCCGCGCAGGAAGACCGCGCGCTCCTGCGGGAGCAGGTTGCCGAGGGTGCCGCCCAGGAAGGCGATCAGTCGGGGGCCGCCGTCCGGGGGCAGGCCGAGCCGGGCGGTGAAGTCGGCCAGCACCCCGTGTACGGCCAGGCCCGGGTACTCGGCGGCGAGCGCGGTGCCGGCCGCGACCAGCGCGCTCTCGCTGACGTCCACCGGGACGTAGGCCTCCAGGTCGCCGGTCGAGCGCAGCGCGTCGAGCAGCAGCCGGGTCTTCTCGGAGGAGCCGGAGCCCAGTTCGACCAGGGTGCGGGCGCGGGTGGCGGCGGCGATCTCGTCGGCCCGGGCGGTGAGGATGGCCCGCTCGGCGCGGGTCGGGTAGTACTCGGGCAGCCGGGTGATCTCCTCGAACAGCTCGCTGCCCCGGGCGTCGTAGAACCACTTCGGCGGCAGCCATTTCGGCTCGGCGGTCAGCCCGTGCCGGACGTCGTGGTGCAGCGCCGTGCTGAAGTGGTCGGCGGGCAGCAGCCGGGTGAGATCGAATGTGTCCATGACAGGGTTGGTCCTCTGTTCAGAAGATGAAGGGAGAGTGGAGGGTCAGTAGTGGCGGGGGAGCGGCCGGACGGAGACGCCCGCGGCGTCGGCCAGCAGCAGGGAGCCGTCCGGGGCGAGCGTCCAGCCCGGATCGTCGTCGTACGGCTCGGAGGCCACCACGGTGCCGAGGCCGGGCAGCTCGCGGTGGTGCAGGGTGTCGCCCCAGGTGGTCGCGGCGAGCGCGGTGCCGTCGGTGAGCAGCAGGTTGAGCCGCCCGGTGGTGTGCGCGGCGACGTCGGCCACGGTGCCGGCCAGTGCCTCGCCGAGGTCCGCGCCCCGGCGCAGCCGGTGCAGGGTGAGTGCCCACAGCAGGGCCGAGTCGGTGCGGGCCTCCAGCTCCAGCAGCTCGGCGGGCGGCAGCAGGGCGGCGAGGGCGTCCAGCTTGCCGGGCCAGCCGGCCACCGCGCCGTTGTGGCTGAACAGCCAGCGCCCGGCGGCGAACGGCGCGGCCGCGTTCTCGCCCGCCGCGCAGCCCTCGGTCGCGGAGCGCACGGCCGCCACCAGCGCCCGGGTGCGGACCACCCGGGCGAGATCGGCGAACGTCGTGTCCGCCCAGATCGGCCCGGCCCGGCGGTAGCGGGCGGGCTGTTCGTCGCCGTCCGCGTACCAGCCAAGGCCGAAGCCGTCCACGTTGACCGTCCCGTACTGCTGGGTCCGGGGCGCCCAGGACTGCCGGTACAGCGCGTACGGTGGATTCACCAGGAGCTCCTGCGGTGCCACCGGCCCTCCCAGGTAGGCGAGGTGGCGGCACATCAGGCCTCCCCGGGGGCGGGGTCCAGGCTGCGGGCGGTGCGGAAGCCCGCGAAGATCTGCCGCCGGACGGGATAGTCCCAGTTCCGGAAGGTGCCCCGGCAGGCGACCGGTGCCACCGCGAAGCAGCCGCCGCGCAGCACCTTGTACTCGGGCCCGAAGAAGACCTCCGAGTACTCCTGGTACGGCCAGGCCCGGAACCCCGGGTAGGAGTGGAAGTCGCTGGCCGTCCACTCCCACACGTCGCCCATCAACTGGCGGACTCCATAAGGTGATTGGCCGCCCGGGTAGCTGCCGGCCGCAGCCGGGCGCAGATGCCGCTGGCCGAGGTTGGCGTGCTCGGGGCCGGGCGGGCCGTCGCCCCAGGGGTAGCGGCGCGAGCGGCCGGTGGCCGGGTCGTGCCGGGCCGCCTTCTCCCACTCGGCCTCGGTCGGCAGTCGGCGCCCGGCCCAGCGGGCGTAGGCGTCCGCCTCGTACCAACTGACGTGCAGCACCGGCTCGTTCGGCGGGACGGGCTCGACGGTGCCGAAGTGGCGGCGCAGCCACTGGCCGTCTTCTCGTCGCCAGAACAGCGGGGCGGTCAGGCCGGCGTACAGGCGGTGCTCCCAGCCCTCCGGCGTCCACCAGCGCGGCTCGTCGTAGCCGCCGTCGGCGATGAAGCGCTGGTAGGCGGCGTTGGTGACCGGGGTGGTGTCCAGGAAGTATCCCGGCAGCTGCACGGTGTGCGCCGGTCGCTCGTTGTCCAGCGCCCACGGCTCGATGTCCGTGCCCATGGTGAACGGGCCTTCGGGGATGAGGACTTCGGCCGGCAGGGTGGCCGCGTCGGCGGGCGTCGGCGGCGGCGGGGGAGCGGCCAGTGCGGGCTCGCCCCGGCGGAGCTGATGGGTGATCAGCATCGTTTCGTCGTGCTGCTGTTCGTGCTGGGCGATCATCCCGAAGGCGAACCCGGCCTCCAATAGCGGTGCGCCCTCCAGCGGGCTGGCGGCCAGCAGGTCCAGCACCCGGCCGCGCACCTCGTGGGCGTAGGCGCGGGCCTCGGCGGGCGGCAGCAGCGGCAGGCTGGGGCGCTCGGCCCGGGGGTGCTGGAACGCGTCGTACAGCGGGTCGATCTCGGGGTGCATCGGGTCGCGGCCGCCGACGTTGCGCAGCAGCCAGAGTTCCTCCTGGTTGCCGATGTGCGCGAGGTCCCAGACCAGCGGGGACATCAGCGGCGAGTGCTGGGCGGTGAGATCGGCGTCCTCGACGCAGTCGGTCAGCGCGGCGGTCCGGGCGCGGGCGGCCAGCAGCTCGACGGCGATGCTCTCGCGCAGCGCCTCGCTGCCCGCGGACGGCTCGGCGGCGCCTCCCCCCGGGGTGGCGGGCGGTCGGACGTCGGTCATGATGCCTCCTCCGGGGGAGTGCGTCGGGTGCCGGAGCGCAGGGCGTCCAGTTGGTCGTCGGCCGGGCAGCGGCCGCGCGCGGGGTAGCGCTCGGCGAACTCGGCGACGGTGGCGCGCAGCCGTCCGGCGCCGGGCAGACGGCCCAGTGCGGCGTCGGCGGCGGCGAAGCAGGTGAGGGCGGCGCGGCGCAGCTCGGGGTCGGTGACGCCCTGGGTGGCGGCGCGGCGCCAGACCTCGCTGCGCGGCGGGCGCGGGCCGCCGGCGCGATCGAGCGGCTCCAGCGCGGCGAGTACGGTGTCGGCGGCCACCGGGTCGTCCAGCAGTGCGGTGACCAGCGCGGTGGGCACCACCCAGCCGTCCCCGGGCTGGGCGTCGATCATCCGCAGCTCCAGGTGGCCGCGCGGGCGCACCGGCGGGAACAGCGTGGTGCAGTGGTACTCCAAGTCGGCCAGCGTGGGCGGGCGTTCGTCGGCGCCGCGGATCCAGTCACGGAAGGTCAGACCGGGCGTCGTCGTCCATGGCTGGTCCTCGGGCCTTTGCACGCAGAGGACTTCGGCGTCCAGCACGTACTGGGCCCAGGCCTCGCGCGGGTCGCCGTGGTCCGGCTCGGGGGCGAGGGTGCGGCTCGGGTCCATCCGGGACCAGACGGTCTGCCGGGTGGACCGGTGGCCGGTCGGCCTGCCGTCCAGGATCGGGGAGTTGGCGAAGGCGGCGACCAGCACCGGGCCCAGCCGGTGGACCAGCTGCCAACGCCGTTCGGCCGCGTGCGGACCGGCCGCGTCGCCGGCGTCCAGGCACACCTGCACCGACGCCGTACCGGTCATCATGACCCGGCCCCAGGGCCCGGCAGAGTCGAAGAAGCGCTCCATGGCGAGGTAACGGGGGTGGTCCAGCACCATCCGGCGGGGGCGGGCCAGTGGGTCCGTCCCGGTGCCGGTGAGTCGAAGGCCCTGGGCCGCGAAGGCGGCCCGCAGGGCGGTCAGATCACGTCGGGTCTCGTCGACGCAGGCCAGGAGGCCGGTGGCGGGCGGGGAGCTGAGCTCGACCTGTCCGCCGGGTTCGAGCGTGAGGCGCGAACCGGAGGGGAGCGTGTCGCCGTCCGGACCGCCCAGGGGCAGCGACTCCAGTGCGGCGTGGAGCAGTTCCGGTGGAACGGGTCGGCTCGGACATCGGTCGTCATGGACGAACCACTCGACCTCGACCCCCACCAGACGGGGCGGTCCGATCTTGAAACAGACGCCCGACACGTGGCTGCGCGCCCCCGATTCGGTCAACGGGGTCACCCCGGTGGGGGGCGGTGGCACGCTCTGCCGGTCGGGCGGAGTGGTGCGGGATATCGGCATCGCCGGACTCACCATCCTCGGGATCACGATTGCGGCCCGGTCTACCTTGCCCAGTCTGCTACGGAGCATGCGGGGCCGCTTCGCAAATATCGCGTGAATGTTCGTTTCGGCAGGTCAGGGGGGTGGCGAACGGGTGAATGCGGAGGTTTCGAGGCAGCGGGAGGCGGGGCGCCGCCGGGGTGCCGGCCGACGGCACGTGCCGGGGTCACAGACGGTCGAGCCGCTCCAGGACGGTGTCCAGAACGGGGCCCGGCAGGGCGTAGTTGAGGCGCAGTGAGCCGGCGTTGCCCGTGCCGCCGCCCGTGCGGCCGGTGCCGCCCGTGCCACCCGCGCCGAACTCGGCGCCGTCGGAGGTCTCCAGGCCGCAGCGCTCCAGCAGCGCCGCGCGGGCGTCGGCCGCCGGCAGGCCGAGGGCGGTGGCGTCCAGCCAGAGCAGGTAGGAGGCGCGCGGGACGGAGCGGACGGCCGGGCCGAGGCGGTCGGTGAGCCGGGCGCGGGCGGCGGCGAGGTGGGCGAGCAGCGCGTCCAGCCAGGGGCCGCCCTCGCTTAGGGCGGCCCGCTGCACGGTCTGCTCCAGCAGGCCGCCCTCCCAGAGGCCGTAGCCGGCCATGGTGTCGGTGAGCCGGGCGCGCAGCCCGGGGTCCGGGACGAGGGCGAAACTGCTGGGAACGCCGGAGCAGTTGAAGGTCTTGC
Organism: Kitasatospora sp. NPDC127060; assembly: GCF_042724935.1. NCBI lineage: Bacteria > Bacillati > Actinomycetota > Actinomycetes > Kitasatosporales > Streptomycetaceae > Kitasatospora > Kitasatospora sp. NPDC127060. The sequence continues at coordinate 117,451 of NZ_JBHXEG010000004.1, read as the reverse complement.
CGACGGAGTTGAGGGTGATGACGGAGCGCCGGTGCGCCGGGTCTGCGGTGGTGACGGCGACGGGGTGGAGGTGACCGGGGTGGGTGAGGTCGCCGTGCACCTCGTCCGAGACCAGCAGTGCGCCGCTCTCCGCCGCCCAGGCGGCGAGACCGCGTACCGCGCCGGTCGGCCAGACCATGCCGGAGGGGTTGTGCGGGTTGCTCAGCAGTACGGCGGCGGCCGGGCGGGGTAGCGGGCCGCGCGGCAGGCGGTAGCCGTTCGGGGCCAGGTGCAGCGGCAGCTCCTGGTGCCGGAGCCCGGCCGCGCGGCAGAGCTGCGCGAAGCCGCCCCACTCGGGGGTGGGGAAGAGGACGGGGGCCTGTGGCCGGACCGTCTCCAGGAGGAGGCGGAGTGCGGTGCGCGGACCGCAGGGCAGCAGCAGGACCCAGTCGGGGTCGACCTCGACGCCGTGCCGGGCGCGGTACCAGTCGGCGACCAGGGTCCGTCCGGACGGGTCGCAGACGGTGTAGCCGTACGCGCGGTGGCGGGCGCGCCGTTCCAGCGCCTCGGCGACGGCGGGTGGGCCGGGCAGGTCCATGTCCGCCAGGCCCATCGGGATCACCCCGGGGGCGGCGGCCCGGGCCCACTTGCTGCTGCCGGTGCCGGTGCGGTCGAAGGGGGTGTCGAAGCCGAAGCCGAAGTCGAAGTCGAAGTCGACGTTGGCATCGGCATCGACAGCGGCATCGACATCGAAGCGAGTGGTGGGGCCGGGGGGCGGCGAACAACTGACAGGTGACAGATTTCGAAATCTGTCATCTGTTCGATGAAAGTTGTCGTCTGTCATCCGTTCGCCGTCCCTCGCTCGCCGCCGCCATCCGCCAGGTACCGCTCCAGCCCCCGCCGGCCCCGGCGCATCATCACCGCGTGGTTCGCCCGGAACAGCGGGTGCAGCGGCAGGGCGAGCCGCCGCAACAGGGGCTTGCCGGGCCGGGCGTCCTCCTCGAACAGCACCCGGCACCCCGCGCCGCCCGGCCCGTCCGCCGTGACGGTGAACCGCGACCACCCGTTGAGGTCGCCGCGCATCTCCGCCTCCAGCACCCCGGCCGCCGGGTCGTGCCGCCGCCGCTCCAGGCCGATCACCAGCCGGTACGGCAGCAGCGCGCGGAGCACCACCTGCCCGGAGTCCGGGCTGGTCTGCCGGGCCTCACGGATCTCCGGCCACCACAGCGGGTAGCTCCGGACGTCCTCCAGTGCCGCGTACGCCGCCGCGGCCGGGGCCGTGAGCCGCCACGCGCCCCGGAAGTGGTAGTGGTTGGGATCCACCCGCCCACCCTAGGGCCTGGGGTCGCGGGGGCAGGGGTGAACGGGCGCGGTCCGCGGCCGAGTTGGCGCCCGTCCAGCGGGCCCCACCGGCGGCAGGGCTCGAACGCCCAGTGGATACCGGGCGAAGAACGCAGTTCATGGGGACGGGTGCACTCCGCTTGCACCCGTTCGGGGTGCGAGGGAGGATCTTGTGTGCTTGTAGTCTCATCAGTCACGGCAGCACCTCCAGGGGCTGCGCCCCCGGAACCGGAGTGAAGGAGTCACGGGCATGCGGCGACCGAGCTGGGTACCGGAAGGTACGGACCTGGACAAACCGAACGCCGCACGGGTCTACGACTACTACCTCGGGGGTTCCCACAACTTCGAGGTCGACCGGGAGATGGCCCGCAGGGCGATGGCCCTGTGGCCCGAGCTGCCCCAGATCATGCGCTCCAACCGGGCCTTCCTGCGCCGCGCGGTGACCCACCTCGCCGAGCACGGTGTCACCCGCTTCCTGGACATCGGCTCCGGCATCCCCACCTTCGGCGCGGTGCACGAGATCGCCCGCGCCATCCGGCCCGGCGCCGAGGTCGTCTACGTGGACCGCGACCCGGTCGCCGTCGCCCACAGCCGCCTGCTGCTCGAGGACGACCCGCACAGCGCCGTCGTCCAGGCCGACCTGCGGGACGTCGAGGACCTGCTGGACCGCCCCGAGGTGGCCGAGCTGCTCGCCGCCGGTGAGCCGGTGGCCGTCCTGCTGGTGGCCGTCGCCCACTTCGTCGGTGACGAGGACGACCCCTGGAAGCTGATCGCCACGATCCGCGACCGGCTCCCGGCCGGCAGCGCCCTGGTCCTCTCGCACGCCTCCCTGGAAGCCCGTCCGGACCAGGCCGAGGACCACCAGGAGCTCTACCGGATGACCCCGACCCCGCTGACCATGCGCACCCACGAGCAGGTCACCGCGATGTTCGAGGGCTTCGAGCTGGTCGAGCCGGGCGTGGTCCACCTGCCGCAGTGGCGCCCCGACCAGCCGGGCACGGTCGGCGAACACCCCGAACGGATCGCCGGGGTGGCGGGCGTGGGGTTCCGCCCTTGAGCGGTCTCACCCGGCGCGCCACCGGCGGCCGTACCCGCCACGGGACGGCCGCCGGACGCCCGGCCGTGCGCACCACCGGCCGCGGCACCCTGCGCACCACCGCCTGCACCACCGCCTGCACCGCCGGCCGCACCGCCGGTCGTTTCGCCGCGCGTGCCACCGGGTCCGGCGCGCAGGGCGCAACCGGGGCGGCCGGATGAGCGGCGCGAGCCCGGCGGGCCGCGGCGCCGAGCGGTTCCACGAGGACTGGTCCCGGCTGCTCTCCGCCGACCACGGCACCGCCGTCCACCCCGGCCTGCTCGGCCGGCTGGTCGCGCGCACCGCCGCGCTGCTGCACCGCGCCCAGCAGGACGAGCCGTTCCAGCCCCGGCTGGCCGCCCAGGCCGCCGCCGAACTGGTCGACGCCCACTTCACCGACCCCGTGCTGCTCGCCCGCGCGGTCGAGCTGCTGCACTCCCAGCCGGCCCACGACGACCGCGGCCCCGCCCTCACCGGCGCCTTCGCGGCCGGCTGGGCGAACGCCCTGCGCGAGCGCACGCTGCGCGAGCAGGAGGCCATCCGCACCGCCGCCGACGCCGCCCGCAAGGAGGCCGAACGCGCGCTGCGCGCCTCCGAGGCCCGGTTCCGCGCCCTGTTCGAGAGCGCCGCGATCGGCATCGCCATCGGCGACACCGACGGCAACATCCTGGCCGTCAACAAGGCCGTGCAGGAGCTGTTCGGCGCGGGGCCGGACGACATGATCGGCCGCCGGGTCGACGACCTCGTCCACCCCGAGGACACCCCCGGCGTCTGGGAGGCGTACGAGGAGCTGATCAGCGGCAAGCGGGAGTACTTCCAGTTCGACAAGCCGTACTACCGCCAGGACGGCGAGGTGGTCTGGACCCACCTGACCGTCTCGCTGATCCGCGACGACGACGGCGTCCCGCAGTACCAGGTCGCGATGCTGGAGGACGTCACCGACCGCTACCGCCTCCAGGAGCGGCTGCGCCACCAGGCCACCCACGACCCGCTGACCGGCCTGCCCAATCGCGCCGCCTTCTTCGAACGGCTGGAGAAGCTCTTCGAGGAGCCGGCACCCGGCGACCGCTTCGGCCTCTGCTACGTCGACCTCGACGGCTTCAAGGTGGTCAACGACAGCCTCGGCCACGACATGGGCGACCAGCTGCTGTCCGCCGTCGCCGCCCGGCTGAAGGCCGCCCTCACCCCGCTCGGCCACCTGGTCGCCCGGCTCGGCGGCGACGAGTTCGTCGTGCTGCTGGAGCACTGCCGGGGCGAGCAGGAGGCGGTGGCCGCCGCCAAGACCGTGCTCAAGGCGCTGGCCGGGCCGGTGCTGATCGGCGACCACAAGCTCGCCGTCGGCGCCAGCGTCGGGGTGCTGGAGCGGCGGGTGTCCACCACCACCCCGGGCGCCGCCGTCCGGGCCGCCGACCTGACGCTGTACCGCGCCAAGGAGGCCGGCCGCGGCCGCTGGACACTGTTCGACCCCAAGGAGAACGCCCGCGCGGTCAGCCGCTACGCGGTGTCCGTCCGGATGCCGGCCGCCCTGGACCGCGGCGAGTTCTTCATCGACTACCAGCCGCTCTACCGCCTCGCCGACGGCCGGATGGCCGCCGTGGAGGCGCTGGTGCGCTGGCGCCACCCGCAGCTCGGGGTGCTCGGCCCGGACGAGTTCGTCACCACCGCCGAGGAGACCGGGCTGATCATGCCGCTCGGCCGCTGGGTGCTGGAGCAGGCCTGCGGCCAGGCCGCGGACTGGATCAAGCGGTACGGCGACGCCGCGCCGCAGCTCAACGTCAACCTGGCCGTCCGGCAGGCGCGCAGCGCCGCGCTGGTCACCGACCTCGCCCGGATCCTGGACAACACCGGCCTGGACCCGGCCCGGCTCCAGCTGGAGATCACCGAGTCGACGGTGGTCGGCCCCGAGGACGAGGCGCTGCGCACCCTCCACGGGCTGGTCGACCTCGGCGTGTCCCTCGCGGTGGACGACTTCGGCACCGGCTGGTCCAACCTCGCCTACCTGCGCGACCTGCCGGTCTCCGGGCTGAAGATCGCCGGCTCCTTCGTCGGCGACCTGCACGACCCGGCCAAGGACGGGGCCACCGGGTGGCGCATCGTCAGCGGCCTGGTGTCGATGGCGCACACGCTCGGGCTGAACGTCACCGCCGAGGGCGTGGAGACCCGCAAGGACGCCGAGCGGCTGCGCGGCATGGGCTGCGACTGGGCGCAGGGCTGGCACTTCGGCCGCCCGGTGCGGCCCGCCGAGATCGCCCGCCGGATCGTCGAGGAGCCGGAGGGGCGGCCGGTCGAGGCGGGGTGATCCCCGCTCCTCCGCCGGTGCCCGTTCCCGTGACGGAGTCGTCGTGACGGAGTCGTCCCGTCGTGGTCCCCGTGGCGCGGTCGTCATGGCCCGGCCGTCGTGGCGTGGTTGTCGTGGCGCGGTCCCGTTCCGGCAAGCGTTCCGGAACCGTTCCGGAAACCGCCCTACGGCCCTGGCCGGTATGCGGGATGATGGCGCGTCAAAATCACCACCCGGCACCGGTGCGCCCGTGGTCACGGCCTTCGCACCGGCCCGGGGGCACGGGGAGGGGAGCGCCGCCATGGGCGCAACGGAGGGCGCCGGCCCGGCCGAGGGGGACCGGTCCCAGGGGTGGTCGGGGGAGCCGCCGCGGACCAGGGTCGACTGGGGGTCGGGGGAGCGCGGCTCGCGGTTCCGGGGGTCGTGGGACCGGCGACGCGGCGCCCAGGGCGGGGGACGGGGCGGTGCCGACTCGGGCGCGGGAGCCGGTGCAGGGGCCGGTGCGGGCTACGGTTCGGAGCGGCCGTCCCGGCTCGGCGCCCGGCGGCCCGGCAGGGTGACCCCGGAGGCCGACACGCGGCGGATGCCCGGTCCGCGCCACGATCCGGAGGCCGTGACGAAGGTCCGGCCCGGCGCCCCGGGGCGGTTCGACCCGGAGGCCGTCACCGAGGTGGTGCGGCCCCGCTCCGCGGACGGCCCGTCCTGGCAGGACAACATCGGCCCGGGGCCCAGCCCGAACGGCGTGACCGGCCCGAACGGCGTTTCCGGTTCAAACGGTGTGCCCGGCCCGAACGGCGGACCGAGCCCGGACGACGGGACCGGTCCGGAGGGTGGTGGGCCCGGCCCGGCCGAGGACGGCTTCCCGGACGCCCTGCGCGGCCGCTTCACCCCGCTGGGCAAGGCGGGCGCCGGCGCCGAGGGCACCGTCTGGTACGTCCGGCGCACCGACGGCGGCGCCGACGCCGCGGTCAAGGTGGCCGTCGTCGGCCACCCGATGGACCACGACCTGCTCACCCACCTGCGCAACGACGGCTTCCGCCGGCACGTCCCGCACCTGATCGACTTCGGCCGGGTGCGCCACCACGGCGCACTGGTCGACTGGGTGGCGATGGAGTACCTGCCGGTCACCCTCTCCGCGCACGTCGCCGGGCTGCGCCGGGACGGCGCCCAGGCCGACCCGCGGACCACCGAGCAGATCGTCTACGAGCTGGTCTCGCTGCTGGAGTTCTGGCAGCGGCGGATCCAGCGCAACCCGCTGGACTTCAAGCCGGCCAACATCCTGGTCCGACCCGGCCGCGGGCCCGGGGAGTTCGTGATCGCCGACTTCGGCGGCGTCGACCGGCTCACCGACAGCCGCCGCTTCACCTCCGCGATGATGGTCACCGTCGCCTACATGGCCCCGGAGCAACTGGCCGGCAAGAACCACGAGGCCGGGCCCTGGTGGGGGCTCGGCAACGTGCTGTACGAACTGTTCGTCGGCCGCCCCCGGTTCGTCGGCGCGGATGGCGAGCGGGCCGCCGACCACGACCTGGAGCTGGAGCTGGTCATGGGTGAGGAGGTGGACCTCAGCGCCGTCTCCGACCAGCGCCAACTCCTGCTGCTCCAGGGCCTGTTCACCAAGAAGCCGGAGGACCGCTGGACCGCTCGGGAGGTCCGTAGCTGGCTGGCCGGCGGCAGCCCGCAGGTGGTCCGTCGCCGCCCGCAGGCCCGTCGGCCGATCACCTTCCTCGGTGACCCGTTCACCGACCCGGCCCGGCTGACCGAGGTGCTGCTGCGCAACTCCGGCGCGGCGGCGCGCTGGCTGGCGGCGGTGGGCGCGGAGCGGCTGCGCGACTGGCTGCGCGACGAGGTCCAGGACTCCGTGTTCGACCTGCACTACCTCACCGACGTGGTCCGCTCGCCCGGCTCCCGCCGGGAGGCCGTGGCCGCCGTGGCCGTGCTCGCCCTCGGCGCCGCCTACGCCCCGTCCGCCGTCCCGCACTACCGCGACCGGCCGGTCGACCCGGCCGGCCTCGAACGCGTCGTCACCGAGCCGGACGGCGCCGCGCTCATCGACGAACTGGTCCGCGGCGGCGCCCCCGCCGTCGCCGCGCGCTACGACTGCTTCCACCCCGAGTGCTCCGGCGAGCACTGCTCGCGGCTGCTCGCCCTCGCCGCCCTCCCGGACGTGCTGGCCGAGGTGGAGCGCACCGCCCGGACCGTCGGCGGCGGCCGGCGCGGTGACGGCGGGCTCAGCCCGGAGGAGCGCGAGGAGGCCCACCGACTGGCGGTGTGGCTGAGCATCCGCCCGGAGGAGCGCCACCGGCTGCTCGGCAGACTCTCCCCGCTGCCCGCCGCGCTGCACCGGCTGCCGTTGCCGGTACGGGTGTCGGAGCTCGCCGCGGTGGTCGCGGCCGCGGTGGTGGACGGGGCGCTGACGGCGGGTGCCGGAGCCCGTACGGCGGTGCGCTCGGCGGCTCGGCGGTCGGCGCCCGACCCGGCGGCGGCCACCCCGCGGGACGTGGTGCGCCGGCGCTGGTCGGCGCTGCGACGGCGGGCGGTGGGGGCAGAGCCGGAGCAGGTCGCGGGGCGTGCTGCGCTGGTGGCCGCGGAGGCCCTGCGGCAGCGCGGCCGGGGACGGGTGGCGCGGTCCGGGCCCGAGGCGGAGGCGGCGGTACTGCGGGAGGGCCGGGCGCGGGCCGGCCGCGTGGCCCGGCTGTGGCGCGAGCGGCACCGTCGGCCGCCGGTGGACTGGGCGGCCCGGCTGCGCCTCTGGTGGCCGTACGCCCGCACCATGCTGCCGCGCCGGGTGGCGGCGGTCGCGCTGCTGGTGGTGGGCCTGGGGCTGCTGCTGTGGACGGGGGCGGTGCTGCGCTACCCGATCGAGTCCGGGCACCAACTCGACCTCTCGCCCGACCTGTTCGGCGGGCCGCTGCGCCTCGCCGGGCAGCGGGCGGCCGAGCAGGTGGTCGGCAAACTGGGCGCGGCCTTCGTGGCGGCCGCCGTGCTCGCCTTCTTCCCGGCCCCGGTCGGGTTCGGCGCGACCCTGCTGACCGGCGCGGGCGCCCTCGCGATCGGCTACCTGCGGCTCGGACCGCCGATGACGGCCGTGGAGGCGCCGCAGGCGGTGGCCGACCGGGTGGTCATGTTCGAGGGCGGGATGGGGAGTTGGGCCGGGATCGCGGCGGTGGTGGCGCTGGTGGCGGCCGTCGTGCTGATCGAGCGGGCGGCCGACCGGCTGCTCAAGCCCGCCCAACAAGCCCGACGGCGGGTCCGGGACGGCTGGCGGGAGCTCGACCGACGGGCCGAGCGGGCGGCGCGGGTCGCGGGCGCACCGGCGCGGCCGACGCGGCCGGCGGGCGCTGCGGGCGCTGCGGGGGCTTCCGGGGTGGCGGGTGCTGCGCGGGCGTGGGGCACCGGCCGGGCGGGGACGCGTGACCGGCTGCGGTTCGCGCTCGTCGGCACCGGGGTGCTGGTCCTGCTGCTGTGGGCGGCGGTCGAGGTGCGGCTCGCGGCCACCGGGGTGCACCGGACGCCGGACTCCTGGGGGACGGGACAGACCGGTGCGGCCTACCAGGCGGGATTCGTCCTCCTGCTGGCGGCGGTGTCGCTGCTGAGCACCCTCGGGACGCTGGTCACCGCGCGGGTGCTGTTCGTCGGCTGGATCCTCGGCACCCTGTTCCTGGGGGCCTGGCCGGGAGCGTTGGGGCCGGTGGAGGCGCTGCGGATCCCGGTGTTCGAGGGGCTGTTCGGCGCGGTCGCGGACTGGTGGGGGCACGGGGCCTTCTGGGCGGCGCTGCTGGTGGCGCTGCCGCTGGCGGCGTACGGGGTGCTGCGGATGGTGCGGGGACGGACGTGAGGGAGGGCGGGGGAACGGCCGACAGATAACAGCTGACAGATTTCGAAATCTGTTATCTGTCATCTGTTATCTGTCGGCCGTTCGCTGCCCGCTGCCCGCTGCCCGCTGCCCGCTGCCCGGTGTCCGCCACCCGCAGTCGGCTGCCGGCCATCGCCGTCCGCCGGGCTCAGCCCACCAGTCGGGAGAGCTCGATCGAGTGCCCGGTCCGCTCCACCTTGGCCGTCAGGTAGCGCACATTGCTCGCCGACAGGTGGACGCCGGTCGGCACCCGCCGGTGGACGGTGATCCCGAGCCCGGCCAGTTGGGATGCCTTGTCCGGATTGTTGCTCAGCAGGTCGATGCAGTCGACGCCGAGCGCGGCGAGCATCTGGGCGGCCGCGGTGTAGTCCCGGCCGTCCTCGGGCAGGCCCAGCGCGGTGTTTGCGTCGTAGGTGTCCAGCCCGGAGTCCTGCAGGGCGTACGCGTCGAGCTTGTTGTAGAGGCCGATGCCCCGGCCTTCCTGGCGCAGGTAGAGCAGGTAGCCGCCGGCCTCGCTGATCCGCTCCACCGACTCGCGAAGCTGCGGTCCGCAGTCGCAGCGGTCCGAGCCGAAGACGTCGCCGGTCAGGCACTCGGAGTGCAGTCGCACCAGCGGGGTCCCGCCGTCCGGGACGGCGCCGAGGGCGAGCGCCAGGTGCTCGGCGCCGTCGGTGAGGCCGTGGAAGGTGGAGACCTCCGCGTCGGCGCGGTAGCCGTCGGGGAAGGTGAGCGGGATGCGCACGTGCGAGCGCACCGTGGCGGAGCCGGGTTGAGGCATGGACGGGCCTCCGTCGATCGGGGGTGGACCGGGTTGGACCGGATTGGACCGGGTCGGATCTGCGGATCCGGATGGATCCGAGGGGGATCCGATCGGTTCGGAGGTCGACCGTACCCGTTTGTTCCAATTTGAACAACTGGGTACTGCCAGTGACCGCACCGACTACGGAGGCGGACAACACCCCGCCCGCCCCGCCTGTTCCCGTCCGGCGTACCAGCATGCGGAAGGGGTGGGAGCGGGGGTGTGGACACTGCGACCTGGTCTGAGTCCTGGCTCCGGCCCGAGCCCCCCGGCCTGAGTCCCCGGCCCGAGCTTAGGTCGCGGTCCGGCCCTGGTCGCGGCGGTCACCCGGCGATCGGCACCCGACCGGCGCGGGCACCGATCGTCGGGTACGGCAGGGTGGGTCCTTCCTACGGTGGTGATCAGCAAGGAAGGACGGGGTTGGCGTGCTGGAGCACCTGAACCGGGCGATGGAGCACATCGAACGGCACTTGGACCAAGAGATCGACGTGGCCGAACTGGCGCGGATCGCGATGACGTCGGAGTACCACTTCCGACGGTTGTTCTCGATGCTCGCCGGGATGCCGCTGTCGGAGTACGTCCGGCGCCGGCGGCTGACCGTCGCCGGGGCCGAAGTGCTCGACGGCGGACGTACGTTGCTGGACATCGCGGTCAGCTACGGCTACACCTCGGGGGAGGCGTTCGCCCGGGCGTTCCGGGCGATGCACGGGGTCGGGCCCGGGGAGGCCCGGCGCGACGGTGCGACGCTCATCTCCCAGCCCCGGATGTCCTTCCGACTCATCGTGGAGGGAAGCAGCAGCATGGAGTACCGGATCACCGAGAAGCCGGATTTCCGGATCGTCGGCAGGAAGGCCCGGGTGCCCCTGATCTACCGGGGCGTCAACCCACACATCGCCGAGTTCATCAAGGGGCTCGGCGCGGAGACCGTCGAGCGGATCACGGCCCTGACCGGCAAGGACCCGCTCGGCATCGTTTCTGTGACCGACGACTTCTCGCCCAACCGGGAGGAGGGGTCCGAACTCGACTACTGGCACGCGGTGGTGGCGCGCGAGGACGCTGCCGTCCCGGAGGACCTGGACGTCCTGCACGTCCCGGCCGGGACGTGGGCGGTGTTCAGCAACAGCGGGCCGTTCCCGCAGGCGCTGCAGGAGATGTGGGGGGACACGTACAGCCAGTGGTTCCCGTCCAATCCGTACGAGACCCGGCCGGGCCCGGAGATCCTGAAGACCCGTTTCATCCCGGGGACGGGCGACGCCGACGCAGAGCTCTGGATTCCGGTGACGCGGGCTGTGCGCGGCTGACGGCCGACGACTAACAGAAGACAGAAGACAGAAGACAGAAGACAGAAGACAGAAGACAGAAGACAGGAAACAGATAACAGCTGACGGATGACAGATTTCGAAATCTGTCATCCGTCAGCTGTCGTTTGTTCGCCCACCCCCGTCCCCGCTCCCCGCCCCGACCCCCGTTCGGCCCACCAGCGCCCGCCCCCATACCGCCCTGCCCCGCATGCTGGGGCGGGGGAGCAGGGGCCGCAGGCCGCTACCCGAGGAGTGGGATCACCGATGGTCAAGGCATTCGGCTTCGTCGACTACGGCGGCCCGGAGACCCAGGAGTTCCTCGACCGCCCCGTACTCGATCCCGGCCCCGGCCAACTGGCGATCACCGTCCGGGCCGCCGGGGTGAACCCGGTGGACTGGAAGATCCGCCGGGGCTTCCTCGGCCGCGAACGTCAACTCCCCGCCGTGCTGGGCCAGGAGGCCGCCGGAGTGGTGCAGCAGGTCGGCCCCGGGGTCACCGGTTTCACCCCGGGCGACGAAGTGTTCGGCCTGGTCGCCGCCGGAGCCTTCGCCGAACAGACCTTGCTGCGCGCCGAGATGAGCGCCCTCAAGCCCGAGGCCGTCGGCTTCGACCTGGCCGCCGCGCTCTGCGTCTCGGTCGCCACCGCCGACGACGCCGTCCGCCAACTCGCCCTGGGCGCAGGCCGGACGCTGCTGATCCTCGGCATCGCGGGCGGGGTCGGCAGCGCCGCCGCCCAGATCGCCCGCAGCCAGGGCCTGGTCGTGGTCGGCACCGCGAGCGACGCCAACCGGGCGTACGTGGAATCCCTCGGTGCCACGCAGGTCCGCTACGGCGACGGCGTCGCCGCGCGGATCGCCGAGGCTGCCCCCGCCGGTGTCGACGGCATCCTGGACCTGGTCGGCGGCGACGCCCTGCGGGCCGTGGCCGACGTCCGCGCCGAGCGCACCGAGCTGGTCAGCACCGCCGATCCGGCCACCGTCGCCGAACTCGGCGGCAGCTACGTCACCCGCTCGACCACCCCCGAGACCCTCGCCGCCCTGGCCGCGCTGGTCGCCGCCGGCGACCTCGACCCGCAGGTCACCGGCCGCTACCCGCTCGCCGACGCCGCCGAGGCACTCGCCGAGGTCGAGTCCGGGCACGCCCGCGGCAAGGTGATCCTCGAAGTCTCCTGACCCAGTGCAGCGTTGCGAGACCCGACACCCGACACCCCAGGCCCGACACCCGACACCCGACACCCGACACCCCAGACCCGACACCCCAGACCCGAGAGCCGGGAGCCATGAAGCAGACCTCCGTCACCACCAACGCCCCGTGCTGGGTCGAGCTGGGCACCGACGACCCGGCCGCCGCCCGGACCTTCTACGCCGAACTGTTCGGCTGGCGCCCCGACAGCGACGTCCGCCCCGAGGACGAGGGCTACACCCAGATGTTCCTCGGCGAGGCCCCGGCCGCCGCCGTCACCCCGCGCTACGCACCGCAGCAGCCGGTGGCCTGGACGGTCGCCTTCGCGGTCGCCGACGCCGAGGCCACCGCGGCGAGGATCAAGGCGGCCGGCGGCAAGGTCCTCAAGGAGCCCACCGACGTGCGCGACCTCGGCCGCTTCTCGGTGGCCGCGGACCCGTCCGGCGCGGTCTTCATCCTCTGGCAGGCCCGTGCCTTCGAGGGCGCCGGAGTGTTCAACGAGCCCGGCTCGCTGGGCTGGGCGGAGCTGGCCACCCGGGACGCGGCCGGTGCGACGGCCTTCTACCCGGCGGTCTTCGGCTGGTCCGTCGCGCGGTCCGAGTTCTACACCCAGTGGGGCCTGGACGGTGAGGACTTCGGTGGCATGGTGGTGATGGACGACGGCTTCCCGCCGCAGGTGGCGCCGCACTGGCTGCCGTACTTCTCGGTGGCCGACGTCGACGGCACGGTCGACCGCGCGGTCGCGATGGGTGCGGAGGTGCTGATGCCCGCCTTCTCCATGCCGGTCCGGCGGATCGCCGTGCTGCGGGACGCTCAGGGCGCGCCGTTCGGCATCTACCGCGACGGCGCCGAGGGCTGAGCGTTCGACCCCTCCGACCGCGTGACCGCAGTCCCGGCGGTCCACCGCCGGGGGCCGCGGGTGCGCCAGGCCGTGACCGCCGCGCCCGCCGTGACCAGCAGCGCGCCCAGCGGTACCACGTCGTCGATCCGGTCGTACCAGGTCAGCGTCCCGGGTGCAGTGAGCGGCAGCCGTACGGTCAGCGCGCCGGTGCCGTCGGTGCCGAGCCGGGCCAGCTCCCGGCCCTGGGCGTCGAAGGCGGCGGAGACTCCGGTCAGCGAGGCCTGGACGGCGGGGCGCCCGGTCTCGGCGGCCCGGATCGCGGCCAGCGAGACGTGCTGCTCGGGCGCCCAGGTGTGCTGGAAGGTCGAGGTCGAGGACTGGTAGACCAGCACCCGGGCGCCGTCCCGGGCCGCGGTGCGCGCCATGTCGGGGAAGGCCGATTCGAAGCAGATCAGCGCACCGACCGGCAGCGGCCGGCCCGAGCGGTCGGTGGCGGGCAGCACGTGGAAGGCGGTGCCGGGGGCCCGGTTCTCGCCCGCGGCCCGGCTGACCCCGGCGATCCAGCCGAACAGCGGCCGCAGCGGGATGTACTCGCCGAAGGGCACCAGGCGGATCTTGCGGTAGCGGTCCACCACCCCGTCGGGGGAGACCAGCACCGCGTCCTTGGAGATCCGCCCGTCCGCCTTGCGGGCGTCCTCCCCGGCGAGCAGTTCGGCGCCGGTGGTGCCCGCGAGCCGACGCAGCGCGTCCAGGGCGGCCGGGTCGCGGTCCAGGTCGGCGGTGGTGCTGCTCTCGCCCCAGACCACCAGGTCCACCGGCTGTCCGACCAGGTCGGCGGTGGCCCGCGCGCTGGCGTCGAACCGGGCCTGGGGGTCCTCGACGATGCCCGGCTGGACCAGCGCCACCGTCACCGCACCGGCCCCCGTCGGCGCGGGGCGCAGCGCGAACAGCAGCGGACCGGCGGCCAGCACCAGGACGGTCACCAGCGCGGCGAGCGCCCGGGGCCGCCGGTGCACCGCCGTCAGGACGATCAGCACCCCGGTGTTCACCGCCGCCACCGCCGCGCTGACCAGCCAGATCCCGCCCGCCGAGGCGAGTCCGAGGATCGCCGGGTGCTGCCACTGGGTGGCGCCGAGCAGGGCCCACGGCCCGCCGAGCGCGTGCCAGGAGCGCGCGTACTCGGCGCTCACCCACACCGCGGGGACGACCAGCAGCGCGAGCAGCGCCCGGCGGCCGGTCAGCGGCGGGCGCAGCAGCCGGTGCACCGCGTACCCGACCGGGGCCTGGAGCGCCCCGAACAGCACCGCGAGGACGGGCAGCGCCGGTCCGACGGACGGCACCAGCCAGTACATCGCGGTCAGGATGAATCCCGCGCCGAACCACCAGCCGCGTACCGCCGCCTCCCGCCCCGACGGCGCCCGCTGTGCCAGCAGCAGCCCCGGCACGAGCGCGACCCAGGCGAGCCACGCCTGCCCCGGCGCGGGGAACGCCACCACGGGCACGGCCCCGGCGGCCAGCGCCCCGGCCCGTGCCCGGTACCGGTGGGGTGTGCGCGGCTCACGTTCCTCGGTGCGGGCCGTGCTCAGGGCTGGGCTGGCGGTAACGCTGCGGCGCGACATGCCCCGTATTGTCCGCTCGGGCGACGCCCGGTGCCAGATGGCGGTACACGCGGTTGACGCCGGTCCCTGGAACGGTGCCGGTCATGGGCACCACCAGACCGATCCCGAACCGTCTCCGGCGGGCGCCTCGTGACAACAGCGGCTGCCACCCGCCGAAACCGCGGCGGCCACGCACCGAAACCGCGGCTGCCACCCGCCGAAACAGCGGCTGCCACCCGCCGGAATGGCGGGTGGCAGCCGCTGTACGGGTGCTGCGGGCCTCAGCCCTCGTCGCCCTCCAGGTCGCCCTCGGTCTCCAGGAACGCGGCCTGCAGCTGCTCGATCAGCTGCGGGTCCGGCTGCTCCCAGAGCCCGCGGCTGGCCGCCTCCAGCAGGCGCTCGCTGATCCCGTGCAGCGCCCAGGGGTTGGCGCCGGCCAGGAACTCGCGGTTGACCGGGTCGAGGACGTACTCCTGGGTGAGCTTCTCGTACATCCAGTCCGCGACCACGCCGGTGGTGGCGTCGTAGCCGAACAGGTAGTCGACCGTCGCGGCCATCTCGAAGGCGCCCTTGTAGCCGTGGCGGCGCATCGCCTCGATCCAGCGCGGGTTGACCACCCGGGCGCGGAATACGCGGGCGGCCTCCTCGGTGAGGGTGCGGGTGCGGACCGTCTCCGGTCGGGTCGAGTCGCCGATGTAGGCGGTCGGGGCCTTGCCGGTGAGGGCGCGCACGGTGGCCACCATGCCGCCGTGGTACTGGAAGTAGTCGTCCGAGTCGGCGATGTCGTGCTCGCGGGTGTCGGTGTTCTTCGCGGCGACGGTGATCCGCTTGTACGCGGTCTCCATCTCCTCCCGGGCCGGCCGCCCGTCCAGTCCGCGACCGTACGCGTAGCCGCCCCAGACGGTGTAGACCTCGGCGAGGTCGGCGTCGGTGCGCCAGTCCCGGCTGTCGATCAGCTGGAGCAGGCCCGCCCCGTAGGTGCCCGGGCGGGAGCCGAAGACCCGGACGGTGGCCTTGCGCTCGTCGCCGTGCACCGCGAGGTCGGCCTGGACATGGGCGCGCACGAAGTTGTCCTCGTCGGCCTCCTCCTGGGCGGCGGCCAGGCGCACCGCGTCGTCCAGCAGGGCGACCACGTGCGGGAAGGCGTCCCGGAAGAAGCCGGAGATGCGCAGCGTGACGTCGATCCGCGGGCGGCCGAGCTCGGCCGACGGGATCGGCTCCAAGCCGGTGACCCGGCGCGAGGCGTCGTCCCAGACCGGGCGGACGCCGAGCAGGGCGAAGGCCTCGGCGATGTCGTCGCCGGCGGTGCGCATCGCGCTGGTGCCCCAGAGCGAGAGCCCCACCGAGGGCGGGTAGGCGCCGTCGTTGTCGGTCCGGTAGCGGTCGATCAGCGAACTCGCGAGGGCCTGGCCGGTCTCCCAGGCGAGCTTGCTGGGGACGGCCTTCGGGTCGACGGAGTAGAAGTTGCGGCCGGTCGGCAGCACGTTGACCAGACCGCGCAGCGGCGAGCCGGAGGGCCCGGCCGGGACGAAGCCGCCCTGGAGCGCGTGCAGCACGGCGTCCAGCTCGTCGGTGGTGGCGGCCAGCCGCGGCACCACCTGGGTGGCGGCGAACGCGAGCACCTCGTGGACGGCCTCCGGAAGCCCGGCGGCGACCTTCTCCACCGCCTCGGGCGCCCAGTCCTCCGCCTCCATCGCCTCGACCAGGGCGCGGGCCTGCGCCTCGGCCGCGTCGGTGGCGCCGAGGGTGCGGGCCGCCTCGTCCAGGCCGAGCGCCTCGCGCAGGCCGGGCAGCGCGCTGACGCCGCCCCAGATCTGCCGGGCGCGCAGGACGGCCAGCACGATGTTGACCCGGTCGGTGCCGGCCGGGGCCTGGCCGAGGACGTGCAGGCCGTCGCGGATCTGGGCGTCCTTGACCTCGCACAGCCAGCCGTCGACGTGCAGCAGGAAGTCGTCGAAGCCGTCGTCCTCGGGGCGCTCGTCCAGGCCGAGGTCGTGGTCCAGCTTGGCGGCCTGGATCAGCGTCCAGATCTGGGCGCGGATCGCGGGCAGCTTGGCCGGGTCCATCGCGGCGATGTTGGAGTGCTCGTCGAGCAGCTGCTCCAGGCGCGCGATGTCGCCGTAGGAGTCGGCGCGGGCCATCGGTGGGACGAGGTGGTCGACCAGGGTGGCGTGGGCGCGGCGCTTGGCCTGGGTGCCCTCGCCCGGGTCGTTGACCAGGAAGGGGTAGATCAGCGGGAGGTCGCCGAGGACGGCGTCCGGGCCGCACTCGGCGGACAGTGCGGCGGTCTTGCCGGGCAGCCACTCCAGGTTGCCGTGCTTGCCGAGGTGGATGACGGCGTGGGCGCCGAAGCCGCCGTCCTCCTGGGCGGCCTGGATCCAGCGGTAGGCGGCCAGGTAGTGGTGGCTCGGCGGGAGGTCGGGGTCGTGGTAGATGGCGACCGGGTTCTCGCCGAAGCCGCGCGGCGGCTGGATGAGCACCAGCAGGTTCCCGGAGCGGATCGCGGCGAGCACGATGTCGCCGTCCGGGTTCTGCGAACGGTCGACGTACAGCTCGCCGGGGGCCGGGCCCCAGTGCTCCTCGACCTGCTCGCGCAGGCCCTGGGGGAGGGTGGCGTACCAGCGGCGGTAGTCGGCGGCCGGGATGCGGACCGGGTTGCGGGCCAACTGGTCCTCGGTGAGCCAGTCCTGGTCGTAGCCGCCGGCCGCGATCAGGGCGTGGATCAGGGCGTCGCCCTCGTGGCTGTCGTCGTGGGCCGTGACTAGCCCGGGCGCCTCCCCGCCCTCCTGGTCGGCTCGGGGCGCGGCGTTGAAGCCGGGCAGCGCCGAGCCGAGGTCCATGCCCTCCGCGCGCAGCCGCTCCAGCAGGCGCATCGCGCTGGCCGGGGTGTCCAGGCCGACGGCGTTGCCGACCCGGGAGTGCTTGGTCGGGTAGGCGGACAGCACCAGGGCGAGGCGGCGCTCGGCGGCCGGGACGTGCCGCAGCCGGGCGTGCCGGACGGCGGTGCCGGCCACCCGGGCGGCGCGCTCCGGGTCGGCGGCGTAGACGGTCAGGCCGTCCTCGTCCAGCTCCTTGAAGGAGAACGGGACGCTGATCAGGCGGCCGTCGAACTCCGGCACCGCGATCTGGGTGGCGGTGTCCAGCGGGGACAGCCCGTCGTCGCTGGCCTCCCACTGGGCGCGGGACCAGGTGAGGCAGAGAGCCTGCAGGATCGGGCGGTCCAGCGCGGCCAGCGCGCCGGCGTCCCAGGCCTCCTCGTCGCCGCCGGCCTGGGCGTCGGCCGGGCGGGTGCCGCCGGCGGCGAGCACGGTGGTGACGATCGCGTCGGCCGCGCCGAGTTCGGCCAGCAGCTCGGGCTCGGCGCCGCGCAGCGAGGCGCAGTAGTAGGCCTTCGCCCGGGCGCCCTGGTCCTCGATGGCCCGGCAGAGGGTCTCCACGAAGGCGGTGTTGCCGCTCATGTGGTGGGCCCGGTAGTAGAGCACCGCGACGGTCGGCCCGTCGGCGGTCGGCCCGTCTGCGGTCGTACGGGCTTCGCGCTCCAGCGGCCCCCAGGCGGGCGCGGAGGCGGGCGGGGCGAAGCCGTGGCCGGTCAGCAGCACGGTGTCGGAGAGGAAGGCACCCAGCTCGGCCAGGTTGGCCGCGCCGCCGTGGGCGAGGTAGGCGTGCGCCTCGGCGGCGATGCCGGCCGGGACGGTGGACAGCTCCATCAGCTGGGCGTCCGGGGCCTGTTCACCGGTCAGCACGACCACCGGGCGGGGGCCGGCCAGCAGCGCGTCCAGGCCCTCCTGCCAGGCGCGGCGCCCGCCGAGCAGGCGGACCACCACCAGTTCGGTGCCCTCCAGCAGTCCGGGCAGGTCCTCGGGGGTCAGTCGGGCCGGGTTGCCGAGCCGGTACGGGACCGGGCCCGTCGAGGCTCGGGCGCTCAGCAGGTCGGTGTCGGACGTCGACAGCAGCAGGATCATGCGAAGGCCCTCCCGGCCTCGTGGGTGGCCGGGACGGCCGCAGTGGTGGCCGGGGCGGCCGTGGTGGTGGCCGGGGAAACGGGCGCGGGCATGCGACAGCGGTGGTGCATTTCTGCCTTCCTCGGGGTCCGCGCCCCGGGCCGGTGGAGGACGGCGGGAGTTCCTGGCTCCCGCGGCCGACCGGCTTCCCGGTGAGCCGCGGTCACAGTGGCGGGACCGCACCGGGTTCGCACCGGTTTCCTCCCCTGCGCCGTCGCTGGCGTCGGACGGCCCGCTGGGACCGTCCGCCTGCATCGTACGGGTTGCGGCTGACCTGGGGGAGAGTCGGCTTCGCTTCGCCCGGCGCACGGCGCCCACCGGCGCCGGGTGGCGGGTCCGGTGTGCTGGGGGCCTGCCGCCGGCGTGCTGCCGGACGCCACCCGGTGTGCTGGGTCGGTGTGCCGCCTGGGGTGCTGCGGGTGTGCTGCCGGTGTGATGCAGCGGACGGGGGCAAGCGATCGGATCATCTGTATGCTCGCCGCCATGCCACCGACTCCCGACGCGACCGCGCCGGGCGCCGCCGTGCCCGACCGGGGGCGCGCCGACGCCTGCCCCGGAGCGCTGCGCCTGCACGCCGCCGACGACGGCGGCCTCGCCCGGGTCCGGCTGCCCGGCGGACTGCTGACGTCCCGTCAGGCGTTGGGCCTGGCCGAGGCGGCGGAGGCCCTGGGCGACGGGGAGTTGGAGACCACATCGCGCGGCAACGTCCAACTCCGCGGCCTGGCCGCGGACTGCGGCGCCGAACTCGCCGACCGGCTGCGCGCCGTCGGACTGCTGCCCTCGGACACCCACGAGCGGGTGCGCAACATCGTCGCCTCACCGCTGGCCGGGCTGGACACCGCCGGTAACGCCGATGTCCAGGCCTGGGTACGGGAACTGGACGCCCGGCTGTGCGCGAGCGACTGGGCGGCCGGGCTCTCCGGCAAGTTCCTGTTCGCGCTGGACGACGGGCGGGGCGACGTCGCAGCGCTCGACGCCGATGTGACATTGATCGCAGCTTCGGGCGGGCCCGCCGTCCTGCGCCTGGGGCGCGCCGTGAACGGGCATCCGGTCGAGCCGGGGCAGGAGGTGACGGCCGTGCTGGACGCGGCCCGCGCCTTCCTGGACGCGCTGCGCGGCGGCGACCGACGGGCCTGGCACGTGCGCGAGGTGCCCGACCTGCTGCCGGCCGGCCCGGTGCCGCTGCCCGCCGCCGCCGGTGCGCCGCCCGCCGTCGGCGCGCTGCCCGGCGGGCTCTCGGTGGGCGTGCGGTTCGGGCGGGCGAGCGCCGCGCAGTGGCGGGCGCTGGTCGCCGCCTCGGCCGGCGAACTGCGGTTGACCCCTTGGCGCGGCGCGGTGCTGCCCGGTGCCCCGGCCGACAGGCTGCCCGCGCTGGCGGCGGCCGGGTTCCGTACCGAGTCCGGTTCGCCCTGGGAGCGGGCCACGGCCTGCACCGGACTGCCGGGCTGCGCCAAGTCGCTGGCTGACGTACGGGCCGACGCGGCCCGGGCGTTGGAGGCAGCGGCTTCGGCTGTGCCTTCGGCTTCGGCGGCGGTGGGACGGGGAGCCCGGGCCGGGACCGGCGCACTGCCCGTCCACTGGTCGGGCTGTGAACGGCGCTGCGGCCACCCGGCCGGGCGGTGGGTGGATGTGCTCGCCACCGGGCACGGCTACCGGGTGACGGTGAACGGGCCGGCCACGACCGCGGGCGCCCCCGTGGACGTGAGGAACGAGGAGATGGCCGAGGCGGTCGCCGAGGCCAGGAGGACCACGAAGTGATCGAGTACGAGAAGGACGGCGCGTCCATCTACCGTCAGTCCTTTGCCACCATCCGTGCGGAGGCCGACCTGGCCGCCCTTCCGGCGGACGTCTCCCAGGTCGCGGTGCGGATGATCCACGCCTGCGGGATGACCGACCTGGTCGAGGACCTGGTGTACTCGCCCGGCGTGGTCGCCTCGGCCCGCGCGGCGCTGCACGCCGGTGCGCCGATCCTCTGCGACGTCAACATGGTCGCGAGCGGTGTCACCCGCAAGCGGCTGCCCGCCGACAACGAGGTGATCTGCACCCTCACCGACCCGTCGGTGCCCGAACTCGCCCGCGCGATGGGCAACACCCGCAGCGCGGCGGCCATGGAGCTGTGGCTGCCCCGGCTGGAGGGCGCGGTGGTGGCCGTCGGCAACGCGCCGACCTCGCTGTTCCGGCTGCTGGAGATGATCGAGGCGGGCGCACCGCGGCCGGCCGCGGTGATCGGCGTCCCGGTCGGCTTCATCGGCGCCGCCGAGTCCAAGCAGGCGCTGGCCGAACACCCGTCCGGCCTGGAGCACTTGGTGGTGCGCGGTCGGCGCGGCGGCAGCGCGATCGCCGCCGCCGCCATCAACGCGATTGCGAGCGAAGAAGAGTGACGGAGCATCAGGAGTCCCGAGTCGCGACCGGACGGCTGTACGGTGTCGGACTGGGCCCGGGCGACCCCTCGCTGGTGACCGTCCGCGCGGCCGAACTCATCGGCAAGGCGGACGTGGTGGCGTACCACAGCGCCCGGCACGGCCGGTCCATCGCGCGCTCGATCGCCGAACGATACCTGACGGGTGGTCAGATCGAGGAGAAGCTGGTCTACCCGCTCACCGTCGAGGCCACCGACCACCCCGGCGGCTACCGGGGCGCGCTGGACGAGTTCTACCAGGAGGCCGCCGCCCGGCTGGCCGCCCACCTGGACGCCGGTCGCGACGTCGTCGTCCTCGCCGAGGGCGACCCGCTCTTCTACGGCTCCTACCAGCACATGCACAAGCGGCTCGCGGACCGTTACCCGACCGAGGTGGTGCCCGGCGTGACCTCGGTCAGCGCGGCGGCGGCCCGGCTCGGCCGGCCGCTGACCGAGGCCGAGGAGACCCTCACCGTCATCCCCGGCACCCTGCCCGAGGAGGAGCTGACGGCGCGGATCGCCTCGGCGGACTCCGCGGTGATCATGAAGCTCGGGCGCACCTTCCCGGCCGTCCGGCGGGCGCTGGAGCGGGCCGGCCGGCTGGAGGACGCCCAGTACGTCGAACGGGCCTTCATGGACGGCGAGCGGATCGCGCCGCTCGCCGAGGTCGAGGGGGAGACCGTCCCCTACTTCTCGGTGGCCGTGCTGCCCAGCAAGGTCGCGCCGCTGGAGCCGGAGGTGCGGCTCGCGGACGGCGTCGGCAGCGTGACCGTGGTCGGCACCGGCCCGGCCGGACCGCTCTGGCTCACCCCCGAGGCGCGCGGCGCCCTGGCCGAGGCCACCGACCTGGTCGGCTACACCACCTACTTGGACCGGGTGCCGGAGCGGCCGGGGCAGCAGCGGCACGGCTCGGACAACAAGGTGGAGTCGGAGCGCGCCGAGTTCGCCCTGGACCTCGCCCGGCGGGGCCACCGGGTCTGCGTGGTCTCCTCGGGCGACCCGGGCGTCTTCGCGATGGCCACCGCCGTGCTGGAGGTCGCCTGCGAGGCGGACTACCGGGACGTGCCGGTGCGGATCGTTCCCGGGATGACCGCCGCCCACGCGGCCGCCTCCCGGGCCGGTGCCCCGCTCGGGCACGACTACGCGGTGGTGTCGCTGTCGGACCGGCTCAAGCCCTGGGACGTGGTGGCCAAGCGGCTGCGCGCCGCCGCCGAGGCGGATCTCGTGCTGGCTCTCTACAACCCGGGTTCCAAGTCCCGCACCACCCAGGTCGGCCTGACCAGGGACCTGCTGCTGGAGTACCGCGCGCCGGAGACCCCGGTGGTGATGGCCCGCGACGTCGGCGGGCCGACCGAGCGGATCCGGATCGTCCGGCTGGGCGAGCTGGACCCGGCGCTGGTCGACATGCGGACCATCCTGCTGATCGGCTCCTCGCAGACCCAGGCGGTCGAGCGGGGCGGCGGCGTGGAGGTCGTCTGGACGCCCCGGCGCTACCCGGAGGCGTGACGGGCGGCGAGCGCGGAACAGGCCACGGGTAACGGATGACAGCTGACAGATTTCATCATCTGTCAGCTGTCATCCGTTTGTTGTTCGCCGTTCGCCGTTCGCCGTTCGGCGTCCTCGGCCCGCCGCTACCTCAACGGGTCGGCTTGGTGATCAGCAGCTCGGTGTTGTGGTCCTCCCCGGCGCCCAGCAGCGAGGAGACCCGCCCGTTCGGGTCGTTGTACGCCAGCTCGCGGTACAGCGCCGCCAGGTTGGTGTCCGAGGTGCTGCCGAAGTCCGTGGCGTACGGCGCGGCGGACTCGATCAGCGTGGTGAACAGCGACAGCGTGCCGTCCCCGTTGTCCGCGATCTCGATGATGCGCCCGTGCTGCGGGTAGTCGATGTGCGAGGCGGTGTTGATCTCCCAGAACGCCCGCTCCGGCACCGCGTGCCCGTGCGCCGTGATCTTGTTCATGTGGGTGTGCCCGTTCACCCAGCCGACCACGTTCGGGTAGCGCTGCAGCAGCGCGACCAGCTCGTTGCCGTCGTGCCGCTTCTCGAAGATGTTGCGCGGGTCCGGCAGCAGGTTGCCCATCGACCCACTGGTGTGGTGGCTGAAGACCAGGATCACGTCATCGGTGCTGCCACCCGTGACCCGGTTCCCGTTGGGGTCGTACCAGTGTCCGCTGTGATCCTTCAACTGCTGCTCCAGCCAGCGCAGTTGGGCGCTGCCGAGCGAACCGTCGGCGAACCCGGCCTGGTTGGTGGTGTCCAGGCTGATGCCGACGACCTTCTCCGAGATCCGGAAGGTGTAGTAGAGCTTGCCGCTGCTCACCATGTCCGAGGTGAAGCCGTGGCCGTACGGACCGGCACCGGTGACCGCCGGGTCGAGGTGGGCCTTGGCGAACTCCTTGAGCGTGAACGGGTGCCGGCGCTCGTCCGGGGTCACCCGCCGCACCGCCTCGCCGTTCGCGAGCAGCTTGGCGAGCAGCAGGACGGCGCCCGCCGGGTCGCGGCGCAGCGAGTCCATCAGCTGGGCGGCGGTCGCGTCGTCGCAGCCCTCCAGCTTGAGGCCGCCCGTGTAGAGCTCGTTCAGCAGCCCGAAGTCCGGCAGCGAGCCCTCGATGCTGTCGTCGTGGTTGCCGACCGTGGTGTACCAGGGGGTGTGCAGGCCCGGTGCGTCGAAGGGCCGGCCGGCCGCGGACAGGAAGCCGGGCAGCTGCGGGAAGCCCTTGGCCTTGTAGTCGTCGGCATAGGCGAGTTCGGGGTTCCAGAAGGCCGAGTTGCCGGAGTTCTGCACGCCCTCGTAGCGGGTCGGGTCGCCGGTGTTCTGGGCCAGCCGCCCGCCGCCCATGACGGTGAGGTACCAGTCGAGTTCGGCCAGCTCGTGGTTGTCGGTGTTGTCACCGGTGGCCATCACCATGCTGAACGGCATCCCGGTGTACGGGCCGCCGGCGAGCGAGTTGACCCGCTCGACGAGGGCCGAGACACCGCGGGCGTTCAGGGCCTCCTGCGGCCGGTAGGCGCTGTCGTTGGACTTGGCCAGGAACTCGAAGCGCACCGGGGACTCGGTGTCCACCAGGTGCAGGTCGCTGAACTGGACGAAGCTGGCCAGTCCGGTGCGGCGGTCGTCCCGCCCGGCGCCCGGCGCCGCGAGCTCCCCGCGCACCATCAGCGGCCACCCCGGCCCCGAGGCCAGCCGCTTGTAGGAGCCGGTGCCGGTCGGCGTGGCCACCTGCTCCAGGGTCGTCCCGGAGACGTTGACCGCCCGCGCGGCCGTGGTCGCCAGCGCCCGCTCGCGCGCCGCGGCCGAGGCGAACTGCGCGCCGCCCAGCGACAGGGCCGACCAGGCGGCGGCCACCGACGCACCGGTGAGGAAGGTCCGTCGTTTCATGCCTGCCACAAAAACCCCCACATGCTGATGGCCCGGTCGGGAGGAAGTCCCGTCCACCGGGCCTGAATGTCATGAACCCGCTTCTGGCGGACCGCCAGATTACCCATGGGTAGCCTCCGGGCGTTAGGCCCGTGCGGAGAACTCTTCGGGAACGCGGGCCGGCCTTTCCTCCGCAGCCCCCACAAGGGATGCCGGCCGCCACCCCGGTCGGGCCGGAGCCGGGGGGATGGGGGAAAATCGTCGGCGACGACGGCCGGACGGCCGCCGACGGAACGGGGGCCGGTGCGCGAGCGCCGACCCGCAGTACGGAAGCGAGGCGCAGGTGGCCGCAGCGGGAGCCGAGCCGGGAGGCCGGGCCGGCCAGCTGAAGAGCAGCGGCCTGCGGCACGGCTGGACGACGGGAGCCTGCGCCACCGCCGCCACCAAGGCCGCGTACACGGCGCTGCTCACCGGCCACTTCCCGGACCCGGTGGCCATCACCCTCCCCAAGGGGCAGCAGCCCGCCTTCGCCCTCGCCGTCGAGCAGCTGACCACGGCCGGCGGGGAGCTGACCGCGGCCGGTGAGGCGCTCGCCACGGCGGGCCGGGAGCGGACCAGTGCCATGGCCGGGGTGGTCAAGGACGCCGGCGACGACCCGGACGTGACCCACGGCGCGCTGGTCCGGGCGACCGTACGCTTCGGCGAACCCGGCACCGGGGTGGCCTTCCGGGCCGGCCCCGGAGTCGGGACGGTCACCAAGGCGGGCCTGCCGCTGCCGGTCGGCGAACCCGCGATCAACCCGGTGCCCCGGCAGATGATCCGTGACGCCGTGGCCGAGGTCGCGGCGGCACACGGTGGCAGCGGGGACGTGGTGGTGGAGGTCTCGGTCGACCACGGCGCGGAGATCGCCCGCTCGACCTGGAACCCCCGCCTCGGCATCCTCGGTGGCCTGTCCATCCTCGGCACCACCGGGATCGTCGTCCCCTACTCCTGCTCGGCCTGGATCGACTCGATCCGTCGCGGTGTGGACGTGGCCCGGGCGGCCGGGCGCACCCATGTGGCGGGGTGCACCGGTTCGACCTCGGAGAAGGTCGCGGTCGCCGTGCACGGGCTGCCCGAGGACGCGCTGCTCGACATGGGCGACTTCGCCGGGGCCGTCCTCAAGTACCTCAAACGCCACCCGGTGCCCCGGCTGACCATCGCTGGCGGTTTCGCCAAGCTGTCCAAGCTCGCCTACGGCCACCTCGACCTGCACTCGGCGCGCTCCCAGGTGGACAAGGGCTACCTGGCCGAACTGGCCCGGCGCGCCGGGGCGGACGAGGAGCTGGCCGCGGCGGTGGCGGCGGCCAACACCGGCCTGGAGGCGGTGCAGTTGTGCCGGGCGGCCGGGGTTCCGCTGGGGGACCAGGTGGCCGAGGCGGCCCGGGCGACGGCGCTCGGCGTGCTGCTCGGCTCGCCGGTGGCGGTGGACGTCATCTGCATCGACCGCGCGGGCACCATCGTCGGCCGGGCGGAGCCGCTCGGTCCGTGACAGTGGCTGGGTCCGTGACAGTGGCTGGGTCCGTGATGGCGCCCGAGTCCGTGATGGCGCCCGGGTCCGTGATGGTGCTCGGGCCCTGGACGGCGTCGAGTTGAGTGTCCCGTTAGGGCAAAAGAACCTCAGCAATATCGCATGGTGATGTGAAGATCCGATGCCCATACGGGGCGAGAAACGGACAAAGGTGGCTCCATGCCCGCCCTTGATTCTGGTGCCATCTCAACCATGAGATATGGTCTGCCGGGTGACAGGCGACTACCTCAACCGTATCGGCACCCTCATCCGTACCGCTCGTCAGCACCGCGGCTGGTCCCAGGCGCAGCTCGGCGAGGCGCTCGGCACCAGTCAGAGCGCGGTCAACCGCATCGAACAGGGCAAGCAGAACGTCAGCCTTGAGATGATCGCGCGCATCGGCGATGCCCTCAACAGCGAGATCGTCTCCCTCGGCTACTCCGGACCGATGCACCTGCGGGTCACCGGCGGCACCCGCCTCTCCGGCGCGATCGAGGTCCGCAGCAGCAAGAACGCCTGCGTCGCGATCCTCTGCGCCTCGCTGCTGACCACCGGCCGCACCACGATCCGCAGCGTCGCCCGGATCGAGGAGGTCTACCGCATCCTCGAGGTGCTCACCAGCATCGGCGTCAAGAGCCGCTGGCTGAACGACGGCCGTGACCTCGAACTCACCCCGCCGGCCGAGCTCGACCTCGCCGCGATGGACGTCGAGGCCGCCCGCCGCACCCGCAGCGTGCTGATGTTCCTCGGCCCGCTGATGCACCGCGCCCAGCACTTCGCCATCCCGTACGCCGGCGGCTGCGACCTCGGCACCCGCACCGTCCAGCCGCACCTGACGGCGCTGCGCCGCTTCGGCCTGGAGGTCGCCACCACCGGCGGCGCCTACCACGCCTCGGTCGAGCCGGGCACCCCGCTGGACCGCCCGATCGTGCTGACCGAGCGCGGGGACACCGTCACCGAGAACGCCCTGCTGGCCGCCGCGCGGCACGACGGCGTCAGCGTCATCCGCAACGCCTCGCCCAACTACATGGTCCAGGACCTCTGCTTCTTCCTGGAGAAGCTGGGCGTCCGGATCGAGGGCATCGGCACCACCACCCTCACCGTGCACGGCGTCCCGCAGATCACCTGCGACGTCGACTACACCCCGGCCGAGGACCCGGTGGAGGCGATGAGCCTGCTCGCCGCCGCGGTGGTCACCTCCTCCGAACTGACGATCCGCCGGGTGCCGATCGAGTTCCTGGAGATCGAACTCGCGGTGCTGGAGGGCATGGGCCTCGACTACGACCGGACCCCGGAGTACCGGGCCCACAACGGCCACACCCGCCTGGTCGACCTCACCGTGCGCCCGTCCAAGCTGACCGCGCCGATCGACACCATCCACCCGATGCCGTTCCCCGGCATCAACATCGACAACGTGCCGTTCTTCGCCGCCATCGCCGCGGCCGCGCACGGCACCACGATGATCCACGACTGGGTCTACGACAACCGCGCGATCTACCTCACCGAGCTGACCCGGCTCGGCGCGGACGTCAAGCTGCTCGACCCGCACCGCGTCCTGGTCCAGGGCCCGACCCGCTGGCGCGCCGCCGAGATGATGTGCCCGCCCGCACTGCGCCCGGCCGTGGTCATCCTGCTCGCGATGCTCGCCGCCCAGGGCACCTCCGTCCTGCGCAACGTCTACGTCATCAACCGCGGCTACGAGGACCTCGCCGAGCGCCTCAACTCCATCGGCGCCCAGATCGAGACCTTCCGCGACATCTGACGGATCGTCAACTCCCTGGCGGTTCTCAACTGCTGAGGCCGGTCAGCAGGATCGCCACGTCCAGCCCGGTGTTCAGGTGCTCCACGAACACCGGGTCGTTCAACGCCCAGGGCTCCGGGGGCCCGGGAGTGTCGCGCTGGAAGTCCAGGAAGCTCGCCAGGGTGGCCCGTTCGTCGGCCGTTCGCGGGGTGGTGGTGCGCTGATCGGCGGTCATCCGGCCATCCTGCCCAGCGATCGGCAACGCCGCCGACCATTCCACTGGCCGGACGTGCCACGCCGGACGCCACGCCGGACGGGCTACGGCAGTTGGGCCAGCTGCTCCAGCCACTCCACCGCACTCGGCACGTCCGGTGCGACCGGTACACCGTCCGGCACCGGAGGGCGCTCCACCACGACCACGGGCAGGCCGAGTTCACGGGCGGCGGTGAGCTTGGGCGCGGTCGCGGTGCCCCCGCTGTCCTTGGTGACGACCACGTCGATCCGGTGCTCGCGCAGCAGTGCCCGCTCGCCGTCGAGGGTGAACGGGCCGCGCTCCAGCAGGACTTCGAGCGAGGGCGGCATCGGCGGCTCGGGCGGGTCCACCGAGCGGGCCAGGAAGTGCAGCCCGTCCAGGTGGGCGAAGGCGCCGATGCCCTTCCGCCCGGAGCTGAGGAAGACCCGCCGGCCGAGGCCGGGCAGTAGCTCGGCGGCGGCCGCCAGTGAGGGCACGAGGTGCCAGCGGTCCCCGTCGACGGGCGTGAAGCCGGGTCGGCGCAGCACCAGCACGGGCACACCGGTGGCGGCGGCCGCGAGCACGGCGTTCTGCGACATCCCGGCGGCGAACGGGTGGGTGGCGTCCACCACGGCGGTCACCCCCTCGGCGCGCAGCCAGGCGGCCAGCCCGTCCGGACCGCCGAAGCCGCCGATCCGCACCTGTCCGACGGGCAGCCGGGGTCGGGCGACCCGCCCGGCCAGCGAACTGGTGACCCGCAGGCCCGCCCGGCCGTCCAGCGCGGCGGCCAGCGCCCGCCCCTCCGTGGTCCCGCCGAGGAGCAATACGTGTGCGGGGGCGGGCGTGCGGCCGGCCCGGGTCATGCGCCGCAGGGCTCGTGCGGCCGCTCGCGGTCCGCCGAGTAGAGGTGGCTGTCGCGGAACTGCTCGGCGGCGAGCGTGCGGCCGACGATGATCACGGCGGTGCGGACCACGCCCGCCTCCTTGACCTGCCCGGCGATGTCGGCCAGCGTGCCGCGCAGCACCAGCTCGTCGGGCCGGCTGGCCATCGCGACCACGGCGGCCGGGCAGTCCGCGCCGTAGTACGGCAGCAGCTGCTCGACCACGTCGTCCACGTAGCCGGCCGCCAGGTGCAGCACCAGCAGGGCGCCGCTGCGGCCCAGGGTGGCGAGGTCCTCGCCCTCGGGCATCGGGGTGGCGCGCTTGGCGATCCGGGTGAGGATGACGGTCTGGCCGACGGTCGGCACCGTCAACTCCCGCTTCAGCGCGGCCGCTGCGGCGGCGAAGGCGGGTACGCCGGGGACCACCTCGTACGGCACGCCGGCCGCGTCCAGCCGGCGCATCTGCTCGGCGACGGCCGAGAACACCGACGGGTCGCCGGAGTGCAGCCGGGCGACGTCGCGGCCGGCCTCGTGCGCGGCGACCAGCTCGGCGATGATCTGGTCCAGGTTGAGCTGCGCGGTGTCGACCAGTCGGGCGCCGGGCGGGCACTCGTCCAGCAGCTCGCGCGGGACGAGGCTGCCGGCGTAGAGGCAGACCTCGGCGCGGGCCAGGACGCGCTGGCCGCGCAGGGTGATCAGGTCGGCGGCGCCCGGGCCGGCTCCGATGAAGTAGACGGTCACGAGGCTTCCTCCTGGGGGGTGTTGGGCTTGACGGCGGACCACTGGGTGACCGGCATGGCCTGCCGCCACCCGGTGAATCCGCCCACCGGGACGGCGTGGGCGACGGCCAGCTTGACGAGTTCCCCGCCGTGGCGCCGGTACCACTCGGTGAGCAGCGCCTCGGACTCCAGCGTCACGGTGTTGGCGACCAGCCGCCCGCCTGGGCGCAGCGCGGCCCAGCAACTGTCCAGCAGGCCGGTGGCGGTGAGGCCGCCGCCGATGAACACGGCGTCGGGGGTGGGGAGTTCGGCGAGTGCGTCGGGCGCCCGGCCGGTCACGACCCGAAGCCGGGGCACGCCCAGGGCGGCGGCGTTGTGCATGATCCGCCCGGCCCGGACCGGGTCGCGCTCGATGCTGACGGCCCGGCAGTCCAGGTGGGCGCGCAGCCATTCGATGGCGATCGAGCCGGAGCCGCCGCCGACGTCCCAGAGCAGTTCGCCGGGGGAGGGAGCGAGGGTGGCCAGGGTGGCGGCGCGGACGTGCCGCTTGGTGAGCTGGCCGTCGCTCTGGTACGCCTCGTCGGGCAGGCCGGGGACGAGGGAGCCGCGCGGACCGTCGCCGAGTTCGACGGCGATCAGGTTCAGCGGGTCGCCGGGCGGGTGCAGCCAGTCGTCGGCGCGGCCGTCGACCTCCCGTTCGCGGTCGTGGCCGAGCTGCTCCAGCACCCGCAGCCGGGCGGTGCCGAAGCCGCGAGCGGTGAGCAGCGCGGCGACGGCGGCCGGGGTGTCGGCGTCGGCGCTGAGCACCAGCAGGCGGCGCCCGGGGTGGAGGGCGCGCGCGAGGGCGTCCAGCGGTCGGCCGACCAGGCTGACCACCTCGGTGGCCTCCATCGGCCAGCCGAGCCGGGCGCAGGCGTGGGAGACGGAGGAGGGGTGCGGCAGGACGCGCAGCCGGTCGGCGCCGACGACCTCGGCGAGGGTGCGGCCGATGCCGAAGAACATCGGATCGCCGCTGGCCAGCACGGCGATCCGGCGGTCGGCGTGCTGGGCGAGCAGCCCGGGGACGGCCGGGCGCAGGGGGGACGGCCAGGTGACGCGCTCGGCGCTGACGGCGTCCCGGGGGAGCAGGTCCAGCTGCCGGGAGCTGCCGATGACCACCTCGGCGGACTGCAGCGCGGCCCGGGAACCGGTGGCGAGGCCGGGCCAGCCGTCGGCCCCGATCCCGACGACGGTGATCGGAGGGGGCAGCTCGGGCACCGGGTGGCTCCTCGTCGTTCGTTCCTGCTGGCCGGGGCAGCCTACCTGGCGGTATGCGGGCGGGATCCGGCGAGGTGACGGCGGGCGGCGGACGACTCGCAGGTTCAGCGAACAGATTTCAGATGGTGAACTCTGAAAGCTGAACGCTGAACTCTGAACTCTGAAAGCTGAAGGCTGTCAGCTGTCCGGCGTCCGCCCTCAGCCCGCCGCCCTCACCTGTCCGCCCAGTCCCCGGAGGCGATCAGCGCCGGCCGCTCCCGCAGCCGGGCCTCGGCCACCGGCCCGGCCAGGTACACCCAGGCCTCGCGCAGCTCGCCGTCCGCCGTCCGTACCGCCAGCCGCCGTCGTACGTACAGCCCCGTTCCGTCCGCCCGGCAGTCCTCCAGGCGGTCCAGCGCCGCGAGCGCCCCGGGGTACGCTCCGGGGCGCAGGGTGACCAGCTCGCCCACGATCCGGCGCCCGGGCGCCGGATCCGGCACCGCGTACGGGAACCCGGGGCCCTCGTGCAGGGCCGCGCCCTCCAGCACCGCCGGGCGGATCTCGGCGCAGCGTCCGCCCAGGTGGCGGGCGTGGTTGCGGCCGCCGCTGCGCAGGGTGCCGTACACGAAGAACGGCAGCGAGGCCCCGGCCGGCGGGGCCTGCTCGGACGCGGACACGGGTTCGACCTCCTCGCTGAGGGAGCGCCCACGGTACGTCCCGCCGACCGGTCCGTGGAACCCACTGGCGCACCGGGTGCTCGATGCGCTGTCATATCGGATGTTCGGCCAGCACCGTCCTAGGGGGACACACATGACATCGCCCGCCTCGCCGCAACCGGCCACGACCCCGGCTACGGCCCCGGCAACAACCCCCGGCAGCACCCCGGTTGGCCCGTCCCCGAGCACACCCCCCACCCCCCGGCTCTCCGGCGCGGTCTGGCTGGCCCTCGCGGTGGTCTACGTCGTCTGGGGCTCGACCTACCTCGCGATCCGGATCGCGGTCGAGACGATGCCCTCCTTCTTCTCCGCCGGCGCCCGCTTCCTCACCGCCGGACTGCTGCTGGTCGGCTTCCTGCTGGTTCGGCAGGGCCCGGCCGCCCTGCGGGTGAGCGGCCGCCAGCTGGCCTCCGCGGCCCTGGTCGGGGTGCTGCTGCTGACCGGCGGCAACGGCCTGGTGGTGCTCGGCGAGACGTCCGTCCCGTCCGGACTGGCCGCCCTGCTGGTGGCCGCCGTCCCGCTCTGGATGGTGGTGCTGACGGCCTTCGGCGGCGGCGAGCGCCCCAGGCCGGCCGAGCTCGCCGGGGTGTTGCTGGGCCTGGTCGGCCTGGGGGTGCTCTCCGCCCCGGCGATCGGCGGGTCGATCAAGCCGATCGGGGTGATCCTGATCATCGGCGCCACCCTGAGCTGGGCGGTCGGTTCCTTCGCGAGCAAGAAGATCCCGCTGCCGGGCAACGTGCTGGCCGCGAGTGCCTACCAGATGCTGGCCGGCGGCCTCTGCGACCTGCTGGTCGGACTGGCCCGCGGTGAGCAGCACGGGCTCGACCTCGGGGCGGTCTCCGGGCGCTCCTGGCTGGCGCTCGGCTACCTGGTGGTGTTCGGTTCGCTGCTCGCCTTCACCGCGTACGCCTGGCTGTTGCGCTCGGCCCCGCTGACCCTGGTCGCCACCTACGCCTATGTGAACCCGGTGGTCGCGGTGCTGCTGGGCTGGCTGATCCTGGCCGAGCCGCTGACCGGCCCGACCCTGGCGGGCGGGTCGATCGTGGTGGCGGGCGTCTGCATGGTGGTGAGCGTCAGCCGGCGTCCGTCCGGTCGGGGCCCGTCCGACCGGCGTCCGGGGCGCCCGGTGAAGGCGCGGACCGGTCGCGGCTGAGCCGTCCCGGACCGTACGCGCCGTCGCGGGCTCCGGGCAGATCGTCCCGGCCACCTGACCGGGGACGATCCGCCCGCGCGCCCCACACGCCCCGCGCCCGCGCCCCTCGCAGCGGGGAAGGGCGCGGAAGGCGAGCGGGCCGGTCAGAGCGAGTGCGGCGGCTTCCCCGTCCACCAGTTCCCCGGTGCCTCGGGGTCGCTGCTGGTCCAGTACTCGATGATCGCGCCGGTGAACTCCTCGGCGGACAGCGTGCCGTCCCCGTCGAGGTCGAGGCGCCGGAAGGCCTCTTCGGCGTCGTCGCGGCAGAGCCCGGCGAAGTGGCCGCGCTGGAACACGAAGAACTCGCCGGCGTCCACCGTCCCGCTGCGGTCGGCGTCGGCGACGGAGAGGAAGGCCTCGGCCAGGGAGCCGAGGATCTCCCGGGCGGCCTCCGGGTCGTCGGCGAGCGCGGCGGTCGCGGCGACGAACTGCTCGCGGGTGATCGCCTCCGTCCCGGCGGGCTTTCCGGCGAGGTGCAGGTCGTGCCAGACCGTCAGGTAGGCGCGGACGATGACGGCCTCCGCCTCCGAGCCCTCCTGGTGGCCGAGCGAGCGGGCCACCGAGTGGCCCATCAGGACGTGGTCCCGCTCGGTGAGCAGGCCGTCCCCGTCGGCGTCGAGGTGGTCGAAACCGTGATTGATCTTTGCGATGAGCAGGTCGTCCGACAATGTGCCCCCTCCGGTGGCGGTCCGCGCGGCACGTCGAGTGACGGCACGTCGCCAGCACGCTAACGCCTCGAACCGGGCTCGCGCAGCCGAACGAACGCCGAACGGCAGCGCCCGCCGGGCCCGGTTCAGTCTTCCTGGTGGTCGGCCCAGACGTATGTCTCCGGCAGCAGGTCCGCCACCGGCAGGGTGCGCAGTCCGGTGCCCCGGCCGACGATCACCCGGGCCTTCGGGAAGTAGTCGAGCAGCACCTGGCGGCAGCGCCCGCACGGCGGGATCACCCCGCGCTCGCGGTCCCCGACCGCCACCACCGTGGTGAGGTCGTACGCCCCCTGGCCCGCGGCCGCGCCGATCAGCACCAGCTCCGCGCACGGCCCGCCGGTGAAGTGGTAGACGTTCACCGCCGTGACGATCCGCCCGTCGGCGTTGCGTCCGGCCGCCGCCACGGTGTGGTTGTCGCCCTTCGAGTACCGCCGGGCCACCTCCAGGGCCGCCTCCACGAGCTCCTGGTCGACGGGCTCCCGGTCGACGGGCTCCTGATCGGCGGACTCCCGGTCGACGGGCTCCCGGTCGACGGGCTCCTGATCGGCGGACTCCTGGTCGGCGGCCTCCCGGTCGACGAGCCCCCGGTCGGCGGCCTCGTGATCGATGCCGGACATCATCGGCGGTCCTTCCTGGTCGAAGCCGGAACCCTTCGATCATCACCGTTGCGCCCCCGAACGTGCCAACCCTTTCTCGGGCCCGGCCGCCGGTCACCACACAGTCCTTGTCGCTGAACCCGGGCGTCCAGCGCGGTGGCCGGCTCGTCCGCGATCAGCAGCCGGGGGCCGTTCGTCAGCGCCATCGCGATCATCACCCGCTGCCGCATCCCGCCGGAGAACTGGCGCGGGTAGTCGCGCAGCCGGGCGGCCGGGATGCCGACCCGGTCGAGCATCGCGGCCGCGGGCCGACGGGCCTCGGCGCGCCCGGCCCGCGGGTGGAGGGCTCGGATGGTTGATCGGTGATCGGTTGGAACGGGACGGTCGGAACGGGAGGGGGGCAGCGGGTCCAGCGCGTCCCGGACGGCGTCGCCGAGCAGGTTGAAGGCGAGCACGAAGACCAGCAGCGCGACCCCGGGGAAGACCAGGTAGGTCGGGTCGAACTGGAAGACTTCCGAGCCGCGCGAGATCGTCCGCCCCCAGTCGGGCACGGGCTCGGTGATGCCGACGCCGAGGAAGGACAGCGCGGCCTCGGAGGCGACGAAGGTCGGCACCGCCATGGTGGCGTGCACCAGCGGCTGGGAGCGGACGTTCGGCAGGAGTTCGTGCACGACGATGTGGAACCGGCTCGCCCCCTGTGCCCGGGCGGACTGCACGAAATCCCTTTCCCGGAGCGAGCGGACGGTGGCCCGCAGGGAAAGCGCGAGCGGAATCCAGCCGAATACGGAGAAAACCAGGATCAGCATCAGGAACTGCATCCACTCCGGTTCCGCGCTGCCCGGATCGACCAGCCGGGACTGGATCACCGGACTGAGCGCGAGCAGCAGGAGCAGGGTCGGAAAGGCCGGCAGCACGTTGGCCAGAAAGCCGAACAGCCGGTCCGCGATCCCGCCGAGACAGCCGACCGCGACCCCGGCCGGCACGCCGAGCGCGGTGGTCACGGCGGCCGGGGCCAAGGCGATCAGCAGCGAGGTGCGGATGCCGTGCAGCAGCTGGGTCGGCACCTCCCGGCCGAGGCCGGGGTCCAGGCCGAACCAGAACTCCCCGGAGCTCCCGCCGTTCGGCAGCATCGGCAGGCCACCATCGCTGAGCAGGCCCGGAGTGTTCTGGCCGTAGTGCTCGACCGGGTCCTTCCCGTCCAGGGCGGCGATCGGCGGCGCGGCCCGTGTGAGCAGCAGGAACAGCAGGACGACGGCGCTCGCGGCGGCGCCGACCCGGTCGCGCAGCACCCGGCGCGGCAGGCTCGATGCGGCGGGCCCGGAGGCCGTGCCGGTAACTGCGACTGTGTCGACCGCTGCCATGAGAGCGGTACTCCCCGAATTCTCCGCCGCCCGTGGGTGAGGGTGTGCTGGTGGGCATTTCCGAACCTCCGCCAGGGGTTTCCCGGCTGCTGTTCGAGTGACATCAGATCGGATGCGTCCGATGTTCCGCAAAGCACCGGAAGGCGCGCCGGTGGAATTCCTGCGGCACTGTGTCGGGAATTGTGGCGGCTTTATTTCCCGGTAGCACGGCCGTCGCAGGAGAACGGACATACCACGTCGAACCGGGCGGCCCGTTCCGCATTCCGAGACCTCCGCCGCAGCCCCCGCGGTGTTGGTACGATCCCGGTGGACCGCGACTGGCGCGTAGGGATGGAATCGACCATCGGGAAGCGGTCCCGTGAATCCTCACGTCGTTGCCGAGCGCCTGGGCCGCCCCAGCATCCCCACCAGGAGACCGCCATGGCCCAGCCCGAGCAGACGCCCCACACCGCCGCCGTCCCCGCGGCCGACACCGCCTTCCGCAGCGCCCTGGACGTCGTGGCCGGCGTCGAGCCGCGGATCGCCGCCGCCATCGGCCAGGAGCTGGCGGACCAGCGCGCCTCGCTCAAGCTGATCGCCAGTGAGAACTACGCCTCCCCGGCCGTCCTGCTCACCATGGGCAACTGGCTCAGCGACAAGTACGCCGAGGGTACCGTCGGCCGCCGCTTCTACGCCGGCTGCCGCAACGTCGACACCGTCGAGGCGATCGCCGCCGAGCACGCCCGCGAACTGTTCGGCGCCGAACACGCCTACGTCCAGCCGCACTCGGGCATCGACGCCAACCTCACCGCCTTCTGGGCCGTCCTCTCCCAGCGGGTCGAGAGCCCGGCCCTGGAGCGCGCTGCGGTGCGCAACGTCAACGACCTCACCGAGCAGGACTGGGCGGAGCTGCGCCGGGAACTCGGCAACCAGCGCATGCTCGGCATGTCCCTGGACACCGGCGGCCACCTCACCCACGGCTTCCGCCCCAACATCTCGGGCAAGATGTTCGAGCAGCGCAGCTACGGCACCGACCCGGTCACCGGCCTGATCGACTACGACGCGCTGCGCGAGACCGCCCGCGAGTTCCGCCCGCTGATCCTGGTGGCCGGCTACTCCGCCTACCCGCGGCTGGTGAACTTCCGCAAGATGCGGGAGATCGCGGACGAGGTCGGCGCGACCCTCATGGTCGACATGGCGCACTTCGCCGGCCTGGTCGCGGGCAAGGTGCTGACCGGTGATCACGACCCGGTGCCGCACGCCCACATCGTCACCACCACCACCCACAAGTCGCTGCGCGGCCCGCGCGGTGGCATGGTGCTCAGCACCGCCGAGCTGGCCGAGCACGTCGACCGCGGCTGCCCGCTGGTGCTCGGGGGCCCGCTCTCGCACGTCATGGCGGCCAAGGCCGTCGCCCTCGCCGAGGCCCGCCGCCCCGAGTTCCGGGCCTACGCCCGCGCGGTGGTGGACAACGCCCAGGCGCTGGCCGAGGGCCTGCTGCGCCGCGGTGGCAAGCTGGTCACCGGCGGCACCGACAACCACCTGGTGCTCGCCGACGTCTCCGGCTACGGCCTGACTGGCCGTCAGGCCGAGGCGGCGCTGCTGGACTCGGGCATCGTCACCAACCGCAACTCCGTCCCGCAGGACCCGAACGGCGCCTGGTACACCTCGGGCGTGCGGCTGGGCACCCCGGCGCTCACCACCCGCGGCCTGGGCGCCGCCGAGATGGACGAGATCGCCGCCCTGATCGACACCGTCCTGCGCGGCACCACCCCCACCACCACCGCCAACGGCGCCCCGTCCAAGGCGAACTACGCCCTCGACGAGTCCCTCCGCGACGGCGTCGCCAAGCGTGCCGCCGACCTCCTGGCGCCCTTCCCGCTCTACCCGGGCGTCGACCTGGTCTGACCGGGCGTCGGACCTGGTCTGACCGGGGCCCGGCGGGCTCGGCGCGGAAATACCCCGACCCGGGGCCACCGACCAGCGGTTCGGCGGCCCCGGGCCAACCCGACTAGTACTGAAGCGACTTGTAGGTCAGGAACTCCTCCAGCCCGTGCCGGCCCAGTTCACGGCCGAGCCCGGAGTTCTTGTAACCGCCGAACGGAGCCAGCGGGTTGAACCGGCCGCCGTTGAGGTCGACCTGGCCGGTGTCCAGCCGACGGGCGAAGGCGGCGGCGGTGGCGGTGTCCGCGGCCCAGACGCCGCCCGCCAGGCCGTAGTCGGTGCCGTTGGCGATCTCGACGGCGTGGTCCTCGTCGCGGTAGGCGAGCACGGTGAGGACCGGGCCGAAGATCTCCTCCTGGGCCACCGCCATGTCCGGGGTGACGTCGGCGAGGACGGTCGGCCGGACGTAGAAGCCGGCCGGGAGCCCGGCCAGTGGCTCCGGGCCGCCGGCCACCAGCCGGGCGCCCTGGGCGAGCGCGCCCTCCAGATGGCCGCGCACCCGGTCCAGCTGCCGGGCGTTGACCAGTGGGCCGATCCGGGTCTGCGGGTCGGCCGGGTCACCCGGCACGTACTTCTCGGCGGCCTTGGCGGCGATCGCGAGCGCCTCCTCGTACTGGTCCCGGTGCACCAGCAGCCGGGTCCAGGCGCTGCACGTCTGACCGGAGTTGGCGAACACGTTGGCCACGTTCACGTTCACCGCCCGGGTCAGGTCGGCACCCGGCAGCACCACGTTGGCGGACTTGCCGCCGAGCTCCAGCGTGACCCGCTTCAGCCCGCGCCCGGCCGTCTCGGCGACCTCCCGGCCGACGGCGGTGGAGCCGGTGAAGGACACCACACCCACCTCCGGATGGGCGGCGAGCGCCGCGCCCGCGACCGTTCCGGTGCCGGTCACCAGGTTGAACACCCCGGCGGGGAAGCCGGCTTCGTGCACCAGCCGGGCGAAGAGCCGGGCCACCAGCGGGGTGTCCTCGGCGGGCTTGAGGACCACCGGGCAGCCGGCCGCCAGCGCCGGGACGACCTTGGCCACGATCTGGTGCAAGGGGTAGTTCCACGGCGTGATCGCCGCGACCACCCCGGCCGGCTCGGCGAGCACCACCGAGTTGCCGATCCGCTCCTCGAA
The DNA here is from genome assembly GCF_042724935.1 of Kitasatospora sp. NPDC127060. Classification (NCBI taxonomy): domain Bacteria; kingdom Bacillati; phylum Actinomycetota; class Actinomycetes; order Kitasatosporales; family Streptomycetaceae; genus Kitasatospora; species Kitasatospora sp. NPDC127060. The sequence continues at coordinate 79,474 of NZ_JBHXEG010000004.1, read as the reverse complement.
GGGGTGCTCGGCCAGCAGGGTCAGGTAGGAGGTCGCCACGGTCAGTGGCAGCCCGGCGTGCACGGCCCCGGCGAAGCCGACCGGGGCGCCCAGCTCGGCCACCACGGTCGCGGTGATCTCGCCCTGGGCCTCGGCTATCCCGTCCCGCAGCCGGGTCAGCAGCGTGAGCCGCTCCTCCCGGGTGGTGTCGGCCCAGCCCCGGGCCGCCCGGCGGGCCGCCGCGACCGCGGCGTCGACATCGGCCGCCGCGCCCGCCGGCACGGTGGCGAGCACCTGCCCGTTCGCCGGGTTCAGCACGGTGATCGACCCGGAGTCCCCGGAGGGCCGCCAGGCGCCGTCGATGTACTGGTCGCGGTACTCCGCGTACTCCTGCTGCTGCACGGGTCGTCCTCTCAGCTGGTCAGCCGTCTTAACTAACAGCGCTAGTCGGGAGCTCAGTCAAGGCGGCCGGACGACCGCGCGCAAGAGTCGACCCCGCCGCGTGGACCGGCCGGTCACCCAGGGGCGAACCCGCCCGGTGCACACGACGGAAACGCTTCGATCCCCACCACCGCACCGCCGCCGCCCGCCACCGGCCCTACCCCGAAGCAGAGTTGACGGCACGCCCGTCGGACTCCCGAGCCCGGCACCCGGCCCGCTCCTCGCCAACTCCTCGACCGGCTCACCGGCCGACGGCCCGTCATACCGACCCGTCGGCTCCCAGACCGGGACACAAGGGGACGGGTCCACCGGGCCGGCCGGGGTCCCCTCCGGCGGCGGACCCGCGGGTTCCGCGATTCCACAATTCGAGACGCGAAAGGCCTCCTCATCGCCCGGGCACCCGCTGTAGATTGCAGCGAACTCCGTGGTGGGGCCTACTGTCGGTGGGGGGGTCGACTCGTGTACGGCCGGTTGCCCGGCTCGTCCCCGTGGCCGGGAAGGCCCTCACCGCGCCGAGGTGAGGCTCAGAACCCGCAGGTCATCCGTACCGCTAAGGAGCATCCCGTGACCGACACCGCGTTGAAGGGCGAATCGCGGCAGCCCGGCGAACCGACCGTGTTGGAAGACGTCCCGGGATGGTTCTGGGACCACGACCGGCACTCCTTCGAGTGGTTCCTCGGCCGGCAGGCCAAGCAGGGCGTCACGGGTGACCTGATGGAGATGGGCGCCTACCTGGGCCGCAGCGCCATCGTGATAGGCGAGCACCTCCGGCCCGGCGAGACCTTCACGGTCTGCGACCTCTTCGATTCGGACGCCCCGGACGAGGAGAACTCCACCGAGATGTCCATCTCCTACCGCAAGACCCTCACCCGGTCGGCCTTCGAGACCAACTACCTGGCCTTCCACGAGGAACTGCCGGAGATCATCCAGGCCCCGACCTCGGTGCTCGCGGGCGGACGGGTCGCGGCCGGGGCGTACCGTTTCATCCACATCGACGCCTCGCACCTCTACGAGCACGTGGTGGGCGACCTCCAGGTGGCCCGGACCGCACTGCAGGACCAGGGCGTCGTGGTGCTGGACGACTACCGTTCCCAGCACACCCCCGGCGTCGCGGCCGCGACCTGGGAGGCGGTGTTCAACCACGGCCTCCGGCCGATCATGCTCACCGAGTGCAAGTTCTACGGCACCTGGGGCGACCCGGAGCCGTTCCAGCGCGACCTGCTCGACCGGGTGGACCTCGCGGCCGGCTGTCACCTGAGCACCGAGACCCTCAACGGCCGGCAACTGCTGCGGATGACCGGCAGCTCGGAGGGCATCCGGCCGTTCCGCGGCTCCCGCTACCTGCAGCGACTGGGCGGCGGGCAGCCGGAGTCCCGCGGCTCGCTCCGGACGGCCCAGGACGAGGCCGCGCTCGACCTCGCCGTCCGCCGCGCCCGCGCCGCCGAGGCGCGCCGCCCGGTCAACGTCGCCAAGCGCGCCGCCAAGGACCTCCTGCCCCCGGTCGTCGCCTCCGCGATCCGCCGCGCCCGCCGCGGCTGACCGGCCCCGCGGCTTCTCCCCCCACCCCCACCCCACCAACGCCGAAGGGGCCGGACTCCCGACCGGCCCCTTCGCAGCACGTACCCGCTCAGACCCGCGAAGGCTCCGCAGCCCCGGCGGCGGCCTCAGCCGTCGCCTCGGCCTCCAGCTCACGACGCACCTCGGCCAGCGAGGGGTTCGCCCAGGCGCTCGCGACACCCCAGTGGTAGAACGCCAGCCCGATCGCGGCCACGATCAGCAGGTCCCAGCCCTCCGGCAGGTAGCCGTGCCCGCCGAAGTCGGCACTGCCGGCCCAGGAGGTCCCGGCCATCACGAACAGGTAGCCGACCATCCAGGCACCCGCCTTCAGGTGCGGCTTCAGCTCGGAGAACGGCTTGCGCAGCTCGTACCAGGCCCAGATCGGCAGCCCGGCGGCCATCAGCAGGATGACCTTGCCGGTGAGCGGCCAGCGGGCCCAGTACAGCACCAGCGAGCCGAAGACCATCGCGACCGGAGCGATCACCGGCATGGCCTTGAGCTTCACCGGCCGCGCCAGGTCCGGGGCGAGGCGGCGCAGCGCCATCACCGCGACCGGGCCGGTGATGTACGAGATCACGGTGGCCACCGAGACGATCTCGGCCAGCGAGCCCCAGCCGCGGAAGACCGCGAGGAACAGGAAGGCGACCACCAGGTTGAGCAGCAGCGCGGGGCGCGGGATGCCGGTCTTGGCGTCGACCTTGCCGAAGATCTTCGGCAGGTGGCCGTTCTCCTGCACGCCGTGGATCATGCGCGAGGTGGTGGCGGCGTAGATCATGCCGGTGCCGGACGGCGAGATGAAGGCGTCCGCGTACAGCACGATCGCGAGCCAGTTCATGCCCCAGGCGATCGACAGGTCCGCCAGCGGCGAGGTGTAGGCGAGGTTGCTCCAGCCCTGCGACAGGTCGCCGGCCGGGATGGCGCCCAGGAAGGCGATCTGCAGCGCGACGTAGATCACCAGGGCGATCAGGATCGAGCCGATGACGGCCTTCGGCAGCGACTTGCCCGGGTTGCGGGCCTCGCCGGCCAGGTTGAGCGGCGACTGGAAACCGTTGAAGGCCCAGACGATGCCGGAGACGGCGACGGCGGTGAACACCGCGCTCCAGCCGTTCGGCGCGAAGCCGCCGTGGTCGGTGAAGTGCGCGGTGTCGAAGTGCGCGAAGAGCAGCGCACCGGCGGTCAGCGTCGGCACGACGACCTTGAACACGGTGATCGCCGTGTTGGTCTTGGCGAACAGCGTGATCGCGAACCAGTTGAGGGCGAAGTAGACGACGAGCAGCACGCTCGCCAACGCCACCCCGCTGAGGGTGAGCTCCTTGCCGTCGTACAAGCCCTTGGCCCAGCCGAAGTGCCAGGAGCTCATGTACTGGACGGACGCGGTGGCCTCACCCGGGATGACCGAGACGATGGCGATCCAGTTGGCCCAGGCGGCCAGGTAGCCGGCCAGCGAGCCGTGCGAGTACTGGCCGTAACGGACCATGCCGCCGGCCTTGGGGAACATCGAACCCAGCTCGCTGTACGTGAGGGCGATGGTGAGCGCCACGGCGGCGCCGATCACCCAGGCGAGGATCGAGGCGGGGCCGGCCAGCTTGGCCGCCCGCTCGGCACCGAACAGCCAGCCGGAACCGATGATCGACCCCAGTCCGACCGCTGTCAGGCTGATCGTGCCGAGCGATCGGCGGTAGTTCTGGTGTGATGCCGTCGACGAATCGGGCTCACTCAACGTATCGGTCCTCTCGCTCGGGGTTCAGCGGATGGTGTCGGTGCTTTTACGGTTTTGAGTCGGTATTCCGGACAAACCCCAGCAGCCTATGGTTCGAAATGGGGCGAAAACCTCAGGGGAAGCTCAAACCGCCCGATCGTTGCCATCTCGTGTCCGGTTTTCGGACCCTTCGGACCGCTCAGCGAGACCGACGCCACACCGCCGACCGGCAGTGGATCAAGGGAGAGGGCCGACCACGGCCGGAAAAAGGAAATTCCCCGTGGGATCCTTTCGGATTCCACGGGGAATTTCGATTGTGTCCGAGGGGGGACTTGAACCCCCACGCCCGATAAAGGGCACTAGCACCTCAAGCTAGCGCGTCTGCCATTCCGCCACCCGGACAGGGTGCGCGCTTCGGGGGCTTTTCTCTCGCCCCCTCGGCGACAGAGAGAACATTACCAGGGTTCTGGAGTGCTTCTCACCTGCGTTTCCTCGGCCCCGACGACGCCTCCGGGCCCGGCCCCCACCGCGCCCCACCCACGACCCCCGAGCCCGACCGCGCCCCCACCGGGACGCCCGGCCCGCCCGGACTGGCTGGAACGCCTCGCGTACGCGCTCGAATCCCGTCCGAAGCGATGGCGAGCGCGAAGCAAACGATCGGTTCCGCCCCAACCAGCGGTCGAACCCAGTCGGAACCGATCCGACACGGGCAACTTGTCGACCCTGCCCCGGCCGCGCCGACCGCTCTCCTAGCCTCTGTGGACCGAGGGCGCCATGAGCGGATCGCCTGATTCCCGGATCGCGGACGTAGCTGACGAAGCGGACGAAGGGCGGCTGGACGTGGAGCAGATCAGCGGGGCGGCGAAGGCCGAGCCGAGACCCGGCGGCCGGGCCGGCGGGCGGCAGTCCGCCGGTGGTCCCGTCGAGGGCGTGTGGCGTTTCCCGGTGCCCGCCGTCGAGGCCTCCGTGCCGCGCACCCGCCACGCGGTTCGCGACCGCCTGCTGGCCCAGGGCATGGCCGGGGTGCGCTACCAGGAACTGGTGGACGACGTGCTGCTGATCGTCTCGGAGCTGGTCGGCAACGCGGTGAAGCACGCGGCCGAGCTGTCACCCGAGGTGACCACCGAGCTGTCGGTGCGCCGGGGCTGGGTGCGGGTCTCGGTCGAGGACGGCGACCCGTACCGGCCGAAGGCCCTGGAGAGCGACACCGGCCGCACCGGCGGTCGCGGCCTGCTGCTGGTGAAGAGCATCACCCTGCAGGCCGGTGGGGTGTGCGACGTCGAGCACACGGGGGAGGGCGGCAAGGTCATCTGGGCCTCGCTGCCCGTCCCCCCGGAGCCCGGGCACTGACGGCGGCCCCCACGGGGGCGCGGCCGCTACCAGTCCCGGCCGGCGATCTCCCGGATCCCCGGCAGCGCGGCCTCGAAGACGGTCTCGAACCAGACCGAGAACGGCCGCTCGGCCCGCAGCTCGCGCAGTTCCTGGGCGGTGACGAAGGCGACGTCGTCGACCTCCTCCGGGGCCGGCTCGACCGGGGCGGTGACCAGCCCGACGAACAGGTGGTTCCACTCCCGCTCGATCAGCCCGGTGGCCTCGTCCGGCAGGTCGTAGCGGACCGTCCCGGCTTCGCAGAGCAGCGCCGGTGCGACCCCCAGCTCCTCGGCGGTGCGCCGGGCGGCGGCGACGAACGGCCGCTCGTCCGGGTACGGGTGCCCGCAGCAGGTGTTCGACCAGACTCCGGGGGAGTGGTACTTGCTGAGCGCCCGGCGCTGCAGCAGCAGCCGGCCCTGGCGGTCGAAGAGGAACACCGAGAAGGCCCGGTGCAGCCGGCCCGGCTGCTGGTGGGCCCAGTGCTTCTCGGCGGTGCCGATGGTGACGCCCTCGTCGTCGACCAGTTCCAGCATGATCTCGCTGCCCGCGGGGGCGGCGGAGGCCCGGGGATCGGCCGTCACGTCTGTCTCCACGTCCAGGCCGGTGTCGATCTCGGCGGCGAAGTGTGTCGGGTCGGTCGGCGGACTCTGGGGCATGGGGCCTCTTTCGGGAGCGGGAGCAACGGGAGCATCGGGTGCGTCGTGCGGCACCTGGTGGGGTGCGCGGGACGCAGCGGGGGCACCGGCGCCGGCGTCGGGCTCCAGTCTGCCGTATGGGTGGCGGTCCGGACGGGTCCCACGCAGAACCGGGCGGATCATGGCCCGGGGCGTCCCGATCCGTGCAGGGAGCGGTCCGGGACGCCCCCGGAAGGGTCATTCGTCCCGAAGGCCAGTTCGGTATCCGTTCCAATCCTGTTCGATCACCGCTCCTCCACTCCGCCGCCACCTCACCGTCTCCGGCCGGGTTCGGGCGGGTCGTCCGGGTCGCCTACCATCGCTTACGACACGCTGCCCGGATCTGTGCCGGTCCGGCGCGCCGCCGCCGGGCCCGGCCGAACGCCGGTCCGGTGGGCAACAGCGCCGCCGGACCCGTCGGCACGTCCCCGCGCGCACAGCACGACGCACGACGGATCAGGAGACCCCGCATGATCGGCCTCGTTCTGGCAGCCGGCGCCGGCCGCCGGCTGCGCCCGTACACCGACACCCTGCCCAAGGCGCTGGTGCCGGTCGACGGGGAGCGGACCGTCCTGGACCTCACCCTCGGCAACTTCGCCGAGGTCGGACTGCGCGAGGCGGCGATCGTCGTCGGCTACCGCAAGGAGGCGGTGTACGACCGCAAGGACGCCCTGGAGAACAAGTACGGCGTCAAGCTCCACCTGGTCGAGAACGACAAGGCCGAGGAGTGGAACAACGCGTACTCGCTCTGGTGCGCCCGCGACCTCTTCGCCGAGGGCCTGCTGCTGGCCAATGGCGACACCGTCCACCCGGCCTCGGTGCAGCGCACCATGCTGGAGGGCAACCGGCGCCTCACCGAGAACGGCGCGGCCCCCGGCATCCTGCTCGCCCTCGACACGGTGAAGAAGCTCGCCGACGAGGAGATGAAGGTCGTCGTCGACCCGGCCGCCGGCATGCGCCGGATCACCAAGCTGATGGACCCGGTCGAGGCGACCGGCGAGTACATCGGCGTCACCGTGATCAACCCGGCCGCCGCCGCCGACCTCACCGACGCGCTGCGGGCCACCTACGAGCGCGACCCGCAGCTGTACTACGAGGACGGCTACCAGGAGATGGTCGACCGGGGCCTGCGGATCGACGTGCAGCCGATCGGCGAGGTGTCCTGGGTCGAGGTCGACAACCACGACGACCTGGCGAAGGCGCGGGAGATCGCGTGCCAGTACTGACCCGACTGGTCCCGTCGCCGCTGTTCGCCGAGATCCGCCCGGGCGCGCTGGACGCGCTCGGCGGCATCCTGGCGGACCAGCGGCTGTCGGCCTCGGGCCGGATCGCGGTGGCGATCAGCAACGGCTCCGGCGCCGCGATGCGCGAGCGCCTGGAGCCGGCCCTGCCCGGCGCCGACTGGTTCAACGTGGACGACGGCAGCCTCGACAGCGCGGTGCGCTTCGCCGAGGAGATGCGCGGCAAGCACTACGACGCGGTCGTCGGCCTCGGCGGCGGCAAGATCATCGACGCCGCCAAGTACGCCGCCGCCCGGGTCGGCCTGCCGGTGGTCGCGGTCGCCACCAACCTGGCCCACGACGGCATCTGCTCGCCGGTCTCCACCCTCGACAACGACGCCGGCCGGGGCTCCTACGGGGTGCCCGGCCCGATCGGCATCATCGTCGACCTGGACGTGATCCGGCAGGCCCCCCAGCGCTTCGTGGCGGCCGGGATCGGCGACGTGATCTCCAACATCTCGGCCTGCGCGGACTGGGAGCTGTCGCACGCGGTCACCGGCGAACCGGTGGACGGACTGGCCGTGGCGATGGCCCGCTCGGCGGGCGAGAACCTGCTGCGGCACCCAGGAAACATTCAGGACCAGGACCTCCTGACGGCCCTCGCGGAAGCCCTGGTACTGTCCGGCATCGCGATGAACATCGCGGGCAGCACCCGGCCCTCGTCGGGCGCCTGCCACGAGATCTCGCATGCCCTGGACGTGCTGTACCCCAAGCGTTCCGCCCAGCACGGCGAACAGGTTGGCCTCGGCGCCGCGTTCGCCAGCTTCCTGCGGGGCGAGCGCGAGCTGACCGGTCTGATCGTGGAGCGCCTGGCGAGCCACGGCCTGCCGGTGACCGCGGCTCAGATCGGTTTCACCGAGGCGGAGTTCACCGAGGCGGTGCACTACGCTCCCAACACCCGCCCGGGGCGCTTCACCATCCTCGAACACCTCGACCTCTCCCCTTCCGCAATCAGGGACGCGTACGCCGACTATGTCCAAGCCGTCAACAGCTGACCCCTCCACCGCGGGCGCCGAGCGGCCCCCGGTGGACCTGACCCGCCGGCCCTCGATCGAGGAACTGCGCGCGGTGATCCACCCGGAGGGCATGCTCCAGCGCCGCAGTGCCGAGCACTGGGCCGGGCGCCTGTACATGCGGAAGATCTCGCTGCGGATCACCCGCGTGCTGTCCACCATGACGGCGATCACGCCCAACGGCCTGACCTACCTGATGATGCTCACCGGCATCCTGGGCGGCGCCGCGCTGGTCGTGCCGGGCATCACCGGCGCCGTCCTGGGCGCCCTGCTGATCCAGGTCTACCTGCTGCTGGACTGCGTGGACGGCGAGGTGGCCCGCTGGCGCCGGCAGACCTCGCTCACCGGCGTCTACCTGGACCGGGTCGGCCACTACATGTCCGAGGCGGCCCTGCTGACCGGTCTCGGCCTGCGCGCCACCGACCTGCTGCACCGCGAGGGCAGCGGCTCCCACTGGGAGTGGGCGTTCCTGGGCACGCTGGCCGCGCTCGGCGCGATCCTGATCAAGTCCGAGACGGACCTGGTGGATGTGGCCCGCGCCCGCAGCGGCATGACGGCCGTCGAGGACAGCGCCTCGGTGCCGCGCTCGGCCTCGGTGGCCAAGGCCCGTCGGGTCGCCTCGTTGCTGAAGTTCCACCGCCTGGTCGGCGCGGTCGAGGCCTCGCTGTTCATCCTGGCGGCCGGGATCGCCGACACCGTGCACGGCGGGCTGTTCTTCACCCGGCTCGCGGTCGTGGTGCTGGCCGCGATCGCCATGCTGCAGACCGTGCTGCACCTGCTGAGCATCGTCCTCTCGAGCAGGCTGCGGTGAACGAGATGAACGAGCGGAGCGAGTCCATGATCGAGAGGTGCGCGCGGGCATGAGCACTTCCACCACCGCGGCGGACTTCCGCCTCGGCGTCGTCATCATCACCATGGGCAACCGGCCCGCCGAGCTGAACGCCCTGATCGAGTCGGTCCGCGCCCAGGAGGGCCCGGCGGTCGAGTTCGCCGTGGTCGGCCAGGGCGTCGAGCTGCCCCCGCTGCCCGCGGGCGTGCGCACCGTCGCGCTGCCGGAGAACCTCGGCATCCCGGGCGGGCGCAACGTCGGCATCGAGCTGTTCGGGCCGCACGGCCGGGAGGTGGACGCCGTCCTCTTCCTGGACGACGACGGGCTGCTGCCGCGCACCGACTCGGCCCGCCTGCTGCGCGAGGCCTTCACCGCCGACCCGGAGCTGGGCATCGTGTCCTTCCGGATCGAGGACCCGGACACCGGGGTCACCCAGCGCCGGCACGTCCCCCGGCTGCGCGCCAGCGACCCGCTGCGCTCCTCCCGGGTGACCACCTTCCTCGGCGGCGCGAGCGCCGTGCGCTGCAAGGTGTTCGAGCAGGCCGGGCAGCTGCCCGCCGAGTTCTTCTACGCCCACGAGGAGACCGACCTCGCGTGGCGCGCACTGGACGCCGGCTGGGCCATCGACTACCGGGCGGACGTGGTGCTGCACCACCCCGCGACCTCGCCGGCCCGGCACGCCGCCTACTTCCACAACGTGGCCCGTAACCGGGTCTGGCTCGCGAGGCGGAACCTTCCGGCCCCGTTGGTGCCTCTCTATCTGGGAACCTGGTTTCTGCTGACCCTGGCCCGACGCCCCTCCGCGGAGGGGCTGAAGGCCTGGCTGGGCGGATTCCGGGCGGGCTTCCGCGAACCCTGCGGTCCGCGGCGGCCCATGCGATGGCGGACCGTCTGGCGACTGACCAGGATGGGCCGACCTCCGATCATCTGATTGGATCGAGAGATCGATCGCCGCGGCCGGTGGCCACACACCGGCCGGAACCTCCCCCGTGATCCCAGTGGATCCCCATCGGCGCAAGGCCGGCGGACCCCCGCCGACCGGCCGCCCCGACAGATCCCGCGCGAAGGACGAATGTGTCGACAGTGAGTGAACCCGTCAGCCTCTCAGCCCCGAGGGGGGCGGACGCGGGCCTGACCCCCAAGCAGCTTGCGGACAAGTACGGCCTGTCGGTGAGCGGTGCCCGGCCGGGCCTGTTCGCCTACACCAAGCAGCTCTGGGCCCGGCGCCACTTCATCTGGGCCTTCGCCACCGCCCGCCTGGTGGCCCAGTACACGGACGCCAAGCTGGGCCAGCTCTGGCAGGTCGTGACCCCGCTGCTCAACTGCGGTGTGTTCTACCTGGTCTTCGGTGTGATCCTGAAGAGCAAGGAAGGCTTCCCGCCGAACACCTACATCGCCTGGCTCTGCATCGGTGTCTTCGTCTTCCAGTTCACCCAGAACGCCGTGCAGTCCGGCACCCGGGCGATCTCGGACAACCTCGGCCTGATCCGCGCGCTGCACTTCCCGCGCGCCAGCCTGCCGATCGCCTTCACCGTGATCCAGCTCCAGCAGCTGCTGATCTCGATGGTGGTGCTGGTCGTCACCGTGCTGGCGGCCGGCATCACGCCGGGCTCCACCTGGCTGCTGATCATCCCGGCTCTGCTCCTGCAGACGATGTTCAACACCGGCGTCTCGCTGATCATGGCCCGGATCGGGGCCAAGACCAGTGACATCTCCCAGCTGATCCCGTTCGTGATGCGGGCCTGGATGTTCCTGTCCGGCGTGATGTTCAGCATCCAGGACCGGGTCCACAGCTGGCCGCACTACATCCAGGTGCTCTGCAACGTGAACCCGGCCTCGGTCTACATGGACCTGCTGCGGCACGCCTTCGCGCCGATCATCTACAACAAGCACCAGCCCGTGCACCAGTCGCTGCCGGCGCACCAGTGGACCTACGGCATCGCCTGGGCGGTCGGCATGTTCGTCATCGGATACGTCTTCTTCTGGAAGGCCGAGGAGGAGTACGGCCGTGGCTGACACCGACCTGAGCAAGCGCGACACCGTTGTGGACACCAAGGTGGCCCGCGAGCCCACCGTCGTCGTCGACGACGTGCACATCGTCTACCGGGTGCACGGCGCCGGATCCGGCAAGGGCAGCGCCACCTCGGCGCTGAGCCGCATCATCAGCCGCAAGCGCGCCGCCGGCGTGCGCGAGGTGCACGCGGTCAAGGGCATCAGCTTCACCGCGTACAAGGGCGAGGCCGTCGGCCTGATCGGCTCCAACGGCTCCGGCAAGTCGACCATGCTGGCCGCCATCGCGGGCCTGCTGCCGACCGAGAAGGGCGGCATCTACACCAACGGCCAGCCCTCGCTGCTGGGCGTCAACGCGGCCCTGATGAACGAGCTGAGCGGCGAGCGCAACGTCGTCCTGGGCTGCCTGGCGATGGGAATGTCCCCGGCCGACGTCCGGGCGCGCTACCAGGACATCGTCGACTTCTCCGGGATCAACGACAAGGGCGACTTCATCTCCCTGCCGATGCGCACCTACTCCTCCGGCATGGGCGCCCGGCTGCGCTTCTCGATCGCCGCCGCCAAGACCCACGACGTGCTGCTGATCGACGAGGCGCTGGCCACCGGTGACCAGGCCTTCCAGCAGCGCAGCAAGAAGCGCATCGACGAGCTGCGCGGCTCCGCCGGTACGGTCTTCCTGGTCAGCCACGACAACAACTCGATCCGCGAGGTCTGCGAGCGGACCATCTGGATCGAGGCGGGCGAGCTGGTCATGGACGGCCCGACCGAGGAGGTCGTCGGCCGGTACGAGCGCGGCGAGCGCCCGTAGCCCCGAAGAGTCCCGGCACCGAAGGGCCGGCCCCGGAACACTCCGGCGCCGGCCCTTCGGCGTGCCACCGCCGAACAGGCCCTACCCCGGGTGGCCCGCCGCCGCGGGGGTGAGCGCCACCGTGCGCCGGGCGGGGCGCTCTTCTCGGGCGCGGCGCGTGGTGTCAGGCTGGGGGCGCGGGGGTGGTGTGCCGTAGGTGACGCCCGCGCTCGGACGCGTGTCCGAGTCGGACCGGTGGTACCGAGCGGTGTAGAACGGGGGAGTGACTGCAGTGTCGGCTTCGGCCCAGCCCAGAGATACGCCGGTGAACCCCTCCGCGGGACAGACCCTGGAGAAGGCGGGGGCGGAGAACTTCCCGGTCGCCCCCTTCTTCCTGCCCGCGGCCTGGCGCGACGACCTGATGGCCGTCTACGGCTTCGCCCGGCTGGTCGACGACGCCGGTGACGGCGACCTGGCCGACCCGGCCGCCACCGCCGCCCTGCTCGGGCTCGAACGGCGGCCCCCCGCCACCCCTTCGGCCCAGTCCGGCCCGCCGAGCCCGGCGGAGGTCTCGTTCCGGCTCGCCCTGCTCGACGGACTGGAGCGCGACCTCGACCGGGTTTTCGAGACCGCCCTGCACTCCGGCGACGCCGAGCGGCCCCGCCACCCGCTGATGAGCGCCCTCGTCCCCGTGGTCGAGCGGCACGCCCTGACCCCCGAGCCGTTCCGCCGTCTGATCGAGGCCAACCGGGTGGACCAGACCACCGCGCGTTACGCCGGCTACGAGGACCTGGTCGGCTACTGCACGCTCTCCGCCGACCCGGTCGGCCGCCTGGTGCTCGCCATCGCGGGCGTCTCCACCCCCGAACGGATCGCCCTCTCCGACGCGATCTGCACCGCCCTCCAGGTGGTCGAACACCTGCAGGACGTGGCCGAGGACCTCTCCCGCGGCCGGATCTACCTCCCCACCGAGGACCTCGAACGCTTCGGCGTCTCCGAGGAGGAGCTCGCCGCCCCCAGCGCGACCGGAGCCGTCCGGGAGCTGATCGCCTTCGAGGCCGAACGGGCCCGCACCCTGCTCGACCGCGGCGCACCATTGGTAGGTACGGTTCGGGGGAGGCTTCGACTGCTCCTGGCGGGATTCACCGCAGGCGGCTACGCGGCCCTGGCGGCCATCGAGGACGCCGGGTACGACGTACTCGCGCAGCAGGCGAAGCCGGACAAGCGCCGCCTCGCAGCGAAGGCGGCGGCCATCTTCGCGAAGGGAAGGTGAACGCCCGAGTGGCGGCATCACCACTGGCGTCGGCCCCGGTCATGGCGGCGTACCGGTACTGCGAGGCAGTCACCGGACTGCAGGCACGCAACTTCAGCTACGGCATCCGCCTGCTGCCCGAGCCCAAGCGGCTGGCCATGTCGGCCCTGTACGCGCTGGCCCGCCGGGTCGACGACATCGGCGACGGCGACCTCCCGGCCGACCGCAAGGCCGAGGCGCTGGTGCGCACCCGGGAGCTGGTGGACGAGGTCCGCTCCGGTGCGGTCGCCGAGGACGACACCGACCCGATCAAGGTCGCCCTGGCCGACGCGGCCCGGCGCTTCCCGATCCCGCTCGGCGGGTTCGACGAGCTGATCGACGGCGTCGAGATGGACCTCAAGGGCGCCGAGTACCAGACGTACGAGGAGCTCAAGGTCTACTGCCGCTGCGTGGCCGGCGCCATCGGCCGGCTCTCGCTGGGCGTCTACGGCTGCGACGACCCCGAGCGCGGGGCGCACTACGCGGACGCCCTGGGCCTGGCCCTGCAGCTCACCAACATCCTGCGCGACCTGCGCGAGGACGCCCTGACCGGTCGTACCTACCTGCCCACCGAGGACTTGGTCCGGTTCGGCTGCGAGCAGGGCTTCGCGCTGCCCAAGCCGCCGGTCGGCGCCGACTTCACCGGACTGGTGGCCTTCGAGGCCGCCCGCGCCCAGGCCGCCTTCGAGGAGGGCCTGCGCCTGCTGCCGATGCTCGACCGCCGCAGCCGCGCCTGCACCGCCGCGATGGCCGGGATCTACCACCGGCTGCTCGGCCGGATCGCCGCCGACCCCGAGTCGGTGCTGCGCGGCCGGGTCTCGCTCCCGGGCTGGGAGAAGGCGTACGTCGCGCTTTCCGGGCTCGCCGGGGGGCGTTCTTGATTCTCGCCACGCTTCTGTCACGCTGTGTCAGCGGGGAATCACATCCGGGTGGGAGCGTGTTGGCCACGGTGCCGAGCACGACAGTGCCGGCCACAGCGACCGCCGCCGGGCGGTCCGGCGACTGCGAGGGGGAGGGTTGATGACCGGGCGAGCCGATGCCGCGCGCCCGGCCGCCGTCGTGGTCGGCGGCGGCCTGGCCGGAATCACCACCGCACTGCGACTGGCCGAGGCGGGCCATGACGTCACCCTCGCCGAGGGGCGCCCCCGGCTCGGCGGCCTGGCGTTCTCCTTCCAGCGCGGCGAGCTGACCGTCGACAACGGCCAGCACGTCTTCCTGCGCTGCTGCACCGCCTACCGCGGCCTGCTGGAGCGCCTCGGCGCCGCCCGGATGACCCACCTCCAGGACCGCCTGGACGTCCCGGTGCTCTCCGTCAGCGGCCCCGCCGAGGCCCCGGTGCGCACCCTCGGCCGGCTGCGCCGGGCCGGCCTGCCCGTCCCGCTGCACCTGGCCGGCAGCCTCGCCCGTTACCCGCACCTGTCCCCGGGCGACCGGGCCCGGGTGGTCCGCGGGGCGCTCGCCCTGAAGGGCCTGGACCTCGCCGACCCGGCGCTGGACGGGCTCTCCTTCGGCGAGTGGCTGCGCCGCAACGGGCAGAACGCCGCCACCACGGCCGCACTCTGGGACCTGGTCGGCGTCGCCACCCTGAACGCTCCGGCCGACCAGGTCTCGCTGGCGCTGGCCGCGATGGTGTTCAAGACCGGGCTGCTCTCGGACCCGGGGGCCTCCGACATCGGCATCGCCGCCGTCCCGCTGGGCGTGATCCACCACGACCGGGCGCTCGCCGAGCTGGAACGCGTCGGCGTGCGGGTGCTGCTTCGCTCCCGGGTCGCGGAGCTCAAGCCGGCCACCCCCCAGCACGCCGTCCGGCTGGAGGGCGGGGAACTGCTCACCGCCGACACCGTCGTGTTGGCCGGCGCCCAGGACACCGCGGCCGCCCTGCTGCCGCCGGGCGCCGTCCCCCACCGCCTGGCGGACCTCGGCACCACGCCGATCCTCAACGTGCACGTGGTCTACGACCGCAAGGTGCTGCGCCGGCCGTTCTTCGCCGCGCTCGGCAGCCCGGTCCAGTGGGTGTTCGACCGCACCACCCACTCCGGCCTGGTCGGCACCCCGATCGGCCGTGCCCACCCCGGCGCCCAGTACCTGGCGCTCTCGCAGTCCGCCGTCCAGGACGAGATCGACCTGCCGGTCGCCGAACTGCGCGACCGCTACCTGCCCGAGCTGGCCCGGCTGCTCCCGGCCGCCGCCGACGCCGAGGTGCTGGACTTCTTCGTCACCCGGGAGCGCACCGCCACCTTCGACGGTGCCCCCGGCAGTGCCGCACTGCGCCCGCCGGCCGCCACCGGCGTCCCCGGGGTGCTGCTGGCCGGCGCGTGGACCGCCACCGGCTGGCCCGCGACCATGGAGGGCGCCGTGCGCAGCGGTCACGCCGCCGCCGACGCGGTGCTCGCCGCGGCCGGCGCCCGGGTGCCCGTGGACCGGGCCGACGGGCGGTGGCCGAGGTGACGGCGGGCCCCGTCGCCGGGGAGCCCGCCAGAGCCGACGGGCGTACCGTCGGCCCCAGCGGTCGTAGCGACACCGTTCGCTCTGGCACCACCCGCACTGGCACCACTCGCACTGGCACCACCCGCACTGGCACCACCCGCACTGGCACCACTCGCACTGGCACCAGCCGCACCGACAGCAGCCGACCGCCCCGTGCGGTCCGGCACCACGAGGGAGAGGGAACGCACGTGGAGTCACGCACCGGCTTCGCCGTCGGAGGCACGGCGCACGCCGAACCGGTCTCGGTGCCGGAGCTGCTCGCTCGCAGCCGTACGCTCTGCACTCCGCCGCTCCGGGCCACCATCGCCCGTCTGGCCGCACCGATGGACACGGTCGCGGCGTACCACTTCGGCTGGATCGACCGGGACGGCACCCCGGTGGAGGGCGACGGCGGCAAGGCCGTACGGCCCGCGCTGGCCCTGCTGTCCGCCCAGGCCGCCGGTGCGGCGGCCGAGGTCGGGGTGCCCGGCGGGGTTGCGGTTGAACTGGTGCACAACTTCTCCCTCCTTCATGATGATCTGATGGACGGTGACGAGACTCGCCGGCACCGGGCCACCGCCTGGACGGTCTTCGGACCGGCCCAGGCGATCCTGGTCGGCGACGCTCTGGCGACGCTCGGCACGGAGGTGCTGCTCGACGCCGCGGTGACCGGCGGCGCGAGCCCCGCCGACGCCGCGCGGGCCGTCCGGTTGCTCACCACCGCGACCCGCCGCCTGATCGACGGCCAGGCGATGGACGTCGCCTTCGAACAGCGCGACAGCGTCACCGTCGCCGAATGCCTGGAGATGGAGGGCGGCAAGACGGCGGCCCTGCTGGCCGCCGCCTCGGCGATCGGCGCCGTCCTGGCCGGGGCCGACGACAAGGTCTCCGACGCGCTCCAGCGCTACGGCCACCACCTGGGCCTGGCCTTCCAGGCGGTGGACGACCTGCTGGGCATCTGGGGCGCGACCGAGGTCACCGGCAAGCCGCACTGGGGCGACCTGCGCCAGCGCAAGAAGTCCCTGCCGGTCGCCGCCGCCCTCGCCGAGGGCGGGGCCGCCTCGCGCCGGCTGGCCGAGCAGCTCGCCGACCCGAAGGACCGGGGCGAGGAGAGCGAGCCCGAGCTGGCCGCCCGGGCCGCGCTGATCGAGGAGGCCGGCGGCAGGACCTGGACCCAGGAGGAGGCCCGCCGCCAGCACACGACTGCCCTCGCCGCCCTGGACGAGGTGCCCATGTCCGACGGGGTGCGCGAGCACTTCGTCGCACTCGCCGAATTCGTGGTGGTACGAGAGAGGTGACGTTACGTTGACAGCAACCGCGGACGGCCGGCTCGACCCTGAGTACGATCCCGAGCCGGTCGCGGTGGGCGACCGCCCCCCGGCCCTGCTGGGCGCGGGGCGGTGGCAGCCCGAGGACACCGACCGGCCACGGCCGGCCGGTGAGGCGGACCGGCAGCCCGGCGACGCGCGCGAGGCCCTGGCGCGTGCCACCACCCACCTGCTCTCGCTGCAGTCGTCCGAGGGCTGGTGGAAGGGCGACCTCGAGACCAACGTCACCATGGACGCCGAGGACTTACTGCTCCGCCAGTTCCTGGGCATCAGGACGGAGGAGCTGACCCGGGCCACCGCCGAGTGGATCCGCTCCAAGCAGCGGGAGGACGGCACCTGGGCCACCTTCCACGGCGGGCCGGCCGAGCTGTCCACCACCGTCGAGGCGTACGTCGCCCTCAAGCTCGCGGGCGACGACCCCGACGCCCCCCACATGCTGGCCGCCGCGCGCTACGTCCGCTCCGCCGGGGGCATCGCGGCCGCCCGGGTGTTCACCCGGATCTGGCTCGCGCTCTTCGGCTGGTGGCCCTGGGAGCGGTTGCCCGAGATGCCACCCGAGATCATCTTCCTGCCCAAGTGGCTGCCGCTGAACATCTACGCCTTCGGCTGCTGGGCCCGCCAGACCATCGTCCCGCTGACCATCGTCTCGGCCCACCGCCCGGTCCGGCGGGCCCCCTTCGCGCTCACCGAGCTGCACACCGACCCGGACCACCCGTACCCCGACCGGCCGCTCGCCCCCGTCACCAGCTGGGACGGCATGTTCGAGCGTCTGGACAAGGTGCTGCACGCCTACCACCGCCGGGCCTTCCGGCCGCTGCGCCGACTCGCCGTCGCCCAGGCCTGCCGCTGGATCGTCGAGCGGCAGGAGGCCGACGGCTGCTGGGGCGGCATCCAGCCGCCGGCCGTCTACTCGTTGATCGCCCTGCACCTGGAGGGCTACGAGCTGGAGCACCCGGTGATGAAGGCCGGGCTCTCCTCCTTCGACCGCTTCACCGTGCACACCGAGGACGGCATGCGCTGGATGGAGGCCTGCCAGTCCCCGGTCTGGGACACCTGTCTGGCCACCATCGCGCTGGTCGACGCCGGCCTGCCGGCCGACCACCCGGCGCTGGTCTCCGCCGTCGACTGGATGCTCGGCGAGGAGATCCGCAAGCAGGGCGACTGGTCCGTCCAGCGGCCCGGGCTCCCGGCCGGCGGCTGGGCCTTCGAGTTCGAGAACGACACCTACCCCGACATCGACGACACCGCCGAGGTGGTGCTGGCGCTGCGCCGGGTCGCCCACCCGGACCCGGCCAAGGTCGACGCCGCGGTGGACCGGGGCGTGCTGTGGAACCTCGGCATGCAGTCCAAGAACGGAGCCTGGGGCGCCTTCGACGTCGACAACACCAGCCTGCTGCCGAACAAGCTGCCGTTCTGCGACTTCGGCGAGGTGGTCGACCCGCCCTCCGCGGACGTCACCGCCCACGTGGTGGAGATGCTCGCCGAGACCGGCCGGGCCCGCGACCCGCGCACCCGGCGAGGCATCGAGTGGCTGCTGCGCAACCAGGAGGCGGACGGCTCCTGGTTCGGCCGCTGGGGCACCAACTACATCTACGGCACCGGCTCGGTGCTGCCCGCCCTGGTCGCGGCCGGCGTCCCGGACGAGCACCCGGCGATCCGCCGGGCCGTGCGATGGCTGGAGGACCGGCAGAACGCCGACGGCGGGTGGGGCGAGGACATGCGCTCCTACGACGACCCGGCGCGCTGGGCCGGTCGCGGCGACTCCACCGCCTCGCAGACCGCGTGGGCGCTGATGGCGCTGCTCGCGGCAGGCGAGGGCCCGGAGGGCCGGGCCAACCCGGCGGCGGAGCGCGGGGTGGAGTGGCTGGTGCGCACCCAGCTGCCGGAAGGCACCTGGGACGAGCCGCAGTTCACCGGCACCGGCTTCCCGTGGGACTTCTCCATCAACTACCACCTGTACCGGCTGGTTTTCCCGGTCACCGCGCTCGGCCGCTACCTCAACGGCAGCCCCGGCATGGTGAAGCCCGGCGGCACCCCGGCGATCGGGGCCTCACGGTGACCACCGCCCCGCTGCTGGTGCTCTGCGCGCTGGGTCCCGAGGTGTGGGCCCTGCGCGGCGGGGACTGGCGCGGCGCGGCGGGCGGGCCACCGGTGCTGCTCCGCACCGGGGTCGGCCGGCGGCGCGCCGGGACGGCCGTGCGGCGGCTGCTCGGCTCCGCGCCGGGCGGCTACGGCGCGGTCGTGGTGGCCGGCTTCGGCGCCGCCGTCGGGCCGGGCGTCGCGCCGGGCGACGTGGTGGCCGCGGACGGCGTGCGCGACGCCGAGGGCCACCTCTACCCGGTCGACTCCGGGCCGGAGCTGGCCCGGGCGCTCAAGGCGCGGGGCCTGACCGCGCACACCGGGGTGCACCACACCGCCGACCACGTGGTGCGCGGCATCGAGCGGCGCGCCCTGCACCTCCAGGGAGCGCTCGCCGTCGACATGGAGGCCGCCGCCGTCCTGGCCGCGCTGCGGGAGGTGCGCCCGGTGCTGCCCGTCGCCGTACTGCGGGTGGTGGTGGACACCCCCGAGCACGAACTGCTGCGGCCGGGCACGTTGCCGGCCGGGGTGCGCGCCTGGCGGACCCTGCGGGCGACGGTACCCGCCCTGGTCGACTGGTACCGGCAGGAGCCGGGCCCGCGCCCCGGCTCCGCAGACCTGAACCACCCCACATCCTCGACGCTCCCCCAGGAGGCGAGCTAGCCATGGCCATGCCGTTGCGCCAGACCGTGCGGGTCGGCACCTACCTGATGCAGCAGAAGCTGCTCAAGCGACGGGACAAGTTCCCGCTGATCGTCGAACTGGAACCGCTGTTCGCCTGCAACCTCGCCTGCGAGGGCTGCGGCAAGATCCAGCACCCGGCCGGCGTCCTCAAGCAGCGGATGCCCGTCGCCCAGGCGGTCGGCGCGGTCCTGGAGTCGGGTGCCCCGATGGTCTCGATCGCCGGCGGCGAGCCGCTGATGCACCCGCAGATCGACGAGATCGTCCGGCAGCTGGTGGAACGCCGCAAGTACGTCTTCCTCTGCACCAACGCGTTGCTGATGCGCAAGAAGATGGACAAGTTCAAGCCCTCGCCGTACTTCACCTTCGCGGTGCACATCGACGGCCTGCGCGAACGGCACGACGAGTCGGTGGCCAAGGAGGGCACCTTCGACGAGGCGGTGGCGGCGATCAAGGAGGCCAAGCGGCGCGGCTTCCGGGTCACCACCAACAGCACCTTCTTCAACACCGACACCGCGCAGACCGTCATCGACGTGCTGGACTTCCTCAACGACGAGCTGAAGGTCGACGAGATGATGATCTCCCCCGCCTACGCCTACGAGAAGGCCCCCGACCAGGAGCACTTCCTCGGCGTCGAACAGACCCGGGAGCTCTTCCGCAAAGCCTTCGCCGGCGGCAACCGCAAGCGCTGGCGCCTCAACCACAGCCCGCTCTTCCTGGACTTCCTGGAGGGCAAGGCCGACTTCGAGTGCACCCCCTGGGGCATCCCCAACTACTCGCTGTTCGGCTGGCAGCGGCCCTGCTACCTGATGGCCGACGGCTACGTGCCGACCTACCGGGAGCTGGTCGAGAAGACCGACTGGAGCAAGTACGGGCGCGGCAAGGACCCACGCTGCGAGAACTGCATGGCCCACTGCGGCTACGAGCCGACCGCCGTCCTCGCCACCATGGGCTCGCTCCAGCAGTCGCTGCGCGCCATCACCGAGACCGTCAGCTCCAACCGCGGGCGCTGAGCCCGGGCCGGGCACCGCCCGTCCCGAAGCCGTCCCGCCCAGAGCTCCCGACCGGCCCGGGCCGTCGTGCCCGGGCCGGCCCCGCCCCGCCGGGCGGAGGCACCACCGCACCACATCCGAGTCGTGAGGTGTACCCATGTCACTGCTCTCCCGCGTCACGTCCCCGGCCGAGCTGCGCAAGCTCCCGGCCGCCGAACTGCCGCAGCTCGCCGACGAGATCCGCGGCTTCCTGATCGACGCCGTCACCCGCACCGGCGGCCACCTCGGGCCCAACCTCGGCGTGGTGGAGCTCACCATCGCGCTGCACCGGGTCTTCGACTCGCCGTACGACCGGATCGTCTTCGACACCGGCCACCAGAGCTACGTCCACAAGCTGCTCACCGGCCGGCAGGACTTCTCCAAGCTGCGGATGAAGGGCGGGCTGTCCGGCTACCCCTCGCGGGCCGAGTCCGAGCACGATCTGGTCGAGAACTCGCACGCCTCCACCGCGCTCTCGTACGCCGACGGGCTCGCCAAGGCCGCCCAGCTGCTCGGCCAGCACGACCGGCACACCGTCGCGGTGATCGGCGACGGCGCGCTCACCGGCGGGCTCGCCTGGGAGGCGCTCAACAACATCGCCGAGGCCCGTGAACGGCCGCTGGTCATCGTCGTCAACGACAACGAGCGCTCCTACGCCAGGACCGTCGGCGGCCTCGCCAACCACCTGGCCACCCTACGCACCACCCAGGGCTACGAGCGCTTCCTCGCGCTCGGCAAGGAGGCGCTGCAGCGCACCCCACTGGTCGGGCAGCCGATCTTCGACGCGCTGCACGGCGCCAAGAAGGGCTTCAAGGACGCCTTCGCGCCGCAGGGCATGTTCGAGGACCTCGGGCTCAAGTACCTCGGGCCGATCGACGGCCACGACCTGGGCGCGGTCGAACAGGCGCTGCGGCAGGCCCGGAACTTCGGCGGCCCGGTCATCGTGCACTGCCTGACCGTCAAGGGGCGTGGCTACCGGCCCGCCGAGCAGGACGAGGCGGACCGCTTCCACGCCGTCAACCCGATCGACCCGTACACCTGCCTGCCGATCTCGCCCAGCGCCGGAGTCTCCTGGACCTCGGTGTTCGGCGAGGAACTGCTCGCGCTCGGGGCCGAGCGGCCCGACCTGGTGGCGATCACCGCGGCGATGCTCCAGCCGGTCGGACTGGCGGCCTTCGCCAAGGCCTACCCGGACCGGACCTTCGACGTCGGGATCGCCGAGCAGCACGCCGTCACCAGCGCGGCGGGTCTGGCCACCGGCGGGCTGCACCCCGTGGTGGCGGTGTACGCGACCTTCCTGAACCGGGCCTTCGACCAGGTGCTGATGGACGTCGCCCTGCACCGGCTGGGCGTCACCTTCGTGCTCGACCGCTCCGGGGTGACCGGCTCGGACGGAGCCTCGCACAACGGCATGTGGGACCTGTCGATCCTGCAGGTCGTCCCGGGGCTGCGGCTCGCCGCGCCGCGCGACGCCGAGCAACTGCGGGCCCAACTGCGCGAGGCCGCCGAGGTCGAGGACGCGCCGACCGTCATCCGCTTCCCCAAGGGCAACGTCGGGCCGGTGATCAAGGCGGTCGAGCGGATCGGCGGGACGGACGTGCTGCTGCGCACCGGACCAGCCCCGGAGATCCTGCTGGTCGCCGTCGGCGCCACCGCCTCCGCCTGCCTGGACGCCGCCCGGCTGCTGCTCGCCGAGGGCTTCACCGCGACCGTGGTCGACCCGCGCTGGGTCAAGCCGGTCGATCCGGCGCTGGCCGACCTCGCCGCCGCCCACCGGCTGGCGGTCACCGTCGAGGACAACGGCCGTACCGGGGGCGTCGGTTCGGCCGTCGCCCAGGCGCTGCGCGACGCCGACGTGGACGTCCCGGTCCGGGTGCTCGGCCTGCCGCAGGAGTTCCTCGGCCATGCCGCCCGCGGCGAGATCCTGGAGGAGGCCGGCCTGACCGGCACCGGGGTCGCGGCCCAGGCCGCCGTCTTCGCCAAGAACCTGCTACCGACCCGAGGAGCGAACCCGCGCCATGCCGGCTGACCCAGACCGCCCAGCCTTCGACCTCGCCGCCCTCCTCGCCGAACGCGGCGGTGAGCGTTACGAGTTGCACAGCCGCTACCTCAACCCGCAGCTGCCGCGGATGCTCCACACCATCGGCTTCGACAAGTACTACGAGCGCGCGGAGGGCCAGTACTTCTACGACGCCGAGGGCAACGAGTACCTCGACATGCTGGCCGGCTTCGGCATCTTCGCGCTCGGCCGGCACCACCCGGCGGTGCGCTCGGCGGTCCAGCAGGTGATGGACCTCGACCTGCCGGACCTGGTCCGTTTCGACTGCTCGCCGCTGCCCGGACTGCTGGCCGAGCGGCTGCTGTCGTACGCGCCCGGGCTGGACCGGGTGTTCTTCGGCAACAGCGGCACCGAGGCGGTGGAGACCGCGCTGAAGTTCGCCCGGTACGCCACCGGCCGCAAGCGCGTCCTCTACGCCGACCACGCCTTCCACGGGTTGACCACCGGCTCGCTGTCGGTCAACGGGGAGGGCGGCTTCCGCAAGGGCTTCGACCCGCTGCTGCCGGACACCGCCATCCCGCTGGGCGACATCGGGGCGCTGGCCAAGGAGCTGAAGCGCGGGGACGTCGCGGCGCTGATCGTCGAGCCGATCCAGGGCAAGGGCGTCCAGGCACCGCCGCCGGGCTGGCTGCGGGCCGCCCAGGCGCTGCTGCACGAGCACAAGGCGCTGCTGATCTGCGACGAGGTGCAGACCGGGATCGGCCGCACCGGCGAGTTCTTCGCCTACCAGCACGAGGAGGGCGTGCTGCCCGACCTGGTGTGCGCGGCCAAGGCGCTTTCCGGCGGGTACGTGCCGATCGGGGCGACGCTCGGCAAGAGCTGGATCTTCGAGAAGGTGTACTCCTCGATGGACCGGGTGCTGGTCCACTCGGCCAGCTTCGGGTCCAACGCCCAGGCGATGGCGGCCGGGCTGGCGACCCTGGAGGTGATGCGCGAGGAGAAGGTGGTCGAGAACGCCCGGCAGGTCGGCGACCGGTTCCGGGAGCGGCTGGCGGCGCTGATCGACCGGTACGAGCTGCTCGCCGAGGTGCGCGGCCGCGGGCTGATGATCGGCATCGAGTTCGGCCGGCCCAAGTCGCTGAAGCTGCGCACCGGTTGGACGGCCCTGCAGGCGGCGCGAAAGGGGCTGTTCGCGCAGATGGTGGTCGTCCCGCTGCTGCAGCGGCACCGGATCCTGACCCAGGTGTCCGGGGATCACCTGGAGGTGATCAAGCTGATCCCGCCGCTGATCATCACCGATCAGGACGTGGACCGGTTCGTCGACGCGTTCACGGAGATCATGGACGAGGCGCACCGGGGGAACGGCCTGATGTGGGACTTCGGGCGGACGCTGGTGAAGCAGGCGGTGGGCAACCGCTGACGCTGCGCGGAGTGGGAAGTCGGACGGGCCGACTTCCCACTCCGTGGGAGACACCGCGTCAGAGCTCGGTCCGGCGGCGCCGGACGACCACCACGAGATCGACGACGGCGAACAGGGTGAGCAACCCGAGGGCGATCGCGAAGCCGGTGAGGGTGCCCCGGCTGGGCGCGCCGTCCACCGGGGAGGCGGCTGCCCACAGTGCGAAGCCCGCCGTCCCCAGCGCGAACAGCGGGGTGAAGGTCAGCGAGAGCAGGTAGCGGAGCTTGAGGTCGCTGCGGGCGGTGGCCGGCTCGGTGCCGCTGCGCCACCGTCGCCGAGGGGTCGTGGTGCGCATGCTCGTTCACCTCCGGGCCGCGCGGGTGGGGGCTACGATTCCAGCGTACGTCCGAGGGGGAGAGCCGGGGAGGCACGATGACGGGGTCGGACGCCGGGGGCGCGGGCACCGCGGGGGAGGATGCCGAGGGCTACGCGGGCCTGCGGGTCGAGCGCGCCCGGGAGCTCGCCCGGCGGCACGGCTGGGCCTCGGTCCGGGTGCTGGAGCCGGGGCAGCTGATGACCATGGAGTACCGGGAGGGGCGGCTGAACCTCACGGTGCGGAACGGGGTGGTCGAGCGGAGCTGGGAGGGGTAGGCCTCGGCTGCGCGGTGCCCTCGGTGCTCGCGGTGTGCTGGGCGGCTTGGGCGCCCCGGGCGCCCCGGGGGCTCTGGGTGCTCTGGGTGCGCTCAGCGGGATCAACGGGAGCAGCGGGCTCAGCGCGCTCAGCGTGCGAATCGTCGGTGGAGCCGCTGCTCGGCGACGGCGATCAGCGGTTCCAGCAGGGGCAGTGAGAGCAGGACCAGCAGTCCGGCGGCCCAGCCGGCCAGTACGTCGGAGACCCAGTGGGTGCCCAGGTAGACCGTGGTCAGGCCGATCGAGCAGGCGGTGGCGGCGGCGACCACGGTGCCGGTGCGCCGCCAGCGGACCGCGAGGTAGGCGAGCACGCCCCAGGTGACCACGGCGTTGGCGGTGTGGCCGGAGGGGAAGATGGTCCCGCCGGAGAACAGCTCGGGCGAGCCGACGTACTGGGCGTAGTGCGGGCCGAGCCGGCCGGTGATGATCTTGACCGCGCCGACCGTGACGTTGAGCAGCAGCAGCGCGACGCCCATCACCAGCAGCGGGCGCAGCCGGCCGAGGCGGTGGGCGCGCCAGAGGAGCCAGGCGAAGGCGGCGATGGCGCTGGGGCCCCGCTGCCCGGCGACCACCCAGGTGTTGAGCAGTGGCTCCAGGCTGGGCCACCGGTCGTAGGGGCGCAGCAGGCGGACCGACCAGTCGAGGTCGACCAGGTCGGTGTTGAGCAGGACGCCGGCCAGCACCAGGAGGTAGGCGGCGAGGGTGGCGGCGAACAGGGCGGCCCGGCGGCGGCTCATCGGGGGCCAGCCCGGTCCGCCGGGGTCGGTCGCGCCGGACGCATGTCTGGTCGGGCCGGGGGTGAGGTCGGTCGAGCCGGAGGCGTGCCCGGTCGGGCCGGTGACGAGGTCGGGAGCACGGTCGCGGTCTGGCACCCGACGGTCGGCGCTGCGGCGTTCCGGCCCCTGGCGCGGAATGCGAGCGGCGGTACTTCTGGATTGCACGGGGTGACCATACCCATCCGGCCGAGGCTATTCCGGAGGGAATTGTCATTTTCCCGGGAAATCGACAATTGGGTCGGCGTCGGGTGGCCCGGGGAGTGATTTCCAGTATTCCAGGATCGAATGCCAGTGTGGTCTTCGAATGATTCTTCAAAAGCCCCGGTAAAGAAAGCGGAGTGGGAGGCCGGTTCGCCCGGCTTCCCACTCCGTGGTAACCCTGTGTAGGTTCCGTGCTCAGTCGAGGGGGCCGCCCGCGACGTAGATCACCTGGCCGGACACGAAGCCGGCTCCCTCGCCGGCCAGGAAGGCGATGGTGTTGGCGACGTCCTCGGGCTCGCCGACCCGCTGGACCGGGATCTGGGAGGCCGCAGCCCGCTTGAAGTCCTCGAAGTCCATGCCGACCCGGGCCGCGGTGGCCGCTGTCATGTCCGTAGCGATGAAGCCGGGGGCCACCGCGTTGGCGGTGATGCCGAACTTGCCCAGCTCGATGGCCAAAGTCTTGGTGAAGCCCTGCAGACCGGCCTTGGCGGCCGAGTAGTTGGCCTGGCCGCGGTTGCCCTGGGCGGATGAGGAGGACAGGTTGACGATGCGGCCGAAACCAGCGTCGACCATGTGCTTCTGCACCGCGCGGGTCATCAGGAAGGCTCCGCGCAGGTGCACGTTCATGACCGTGTCCCAGTCGGACTCGGACATCTTGAAGAGCAGGTTGTCGCGGAGTACGCCCGCGTTGTTGACCAGCACGACCGGGGCGCCCAACTCGGCGACCACGCGGTCGACGGCGGCCTGGACCTGCTCGGCGTCCGAGACGTCGGCGCCGACGGCCAGCGCCCGCCCGCCGGCGGCGGTGATCCGGTCGACGGTGTCCTTGCCGGCGGCCTCGTCCAGGTCCAGGACGGCCACCGCGTAGCCGTCGGCGGCCAGTCGGACGGCGGTGGCGGCGCCGAGGCCGCGGGCGGCGCCGGTGACGACGGCGACCCGGGGGGCGGTGCTCTGCTCGGTCATGCTCGCTCTCGTCTCTCTCGGGGGTGCCTCCGGGGGAGTGCCCCCGGAGAGGGTGCCCATACCCTACCGGCGAGTAGGGGAGGCGACCAGGGTGGAGACGCGCAGGTGACGGTCGGTAAGGACCGACCGGTCGGCTTTCTGCTGAGAACGGGTTACTGCACGAGCGTGGCAGCGCGTAAATATGCCAATGTTGCCGAACCTGCGTCTACTATCCGCCCCTGCCTGCCAGCAAGGGCCCGCCGTTTGTATAGTGTCCGCCAGCAGCCACCGGCTGCACGGCTGGAGCGCCCTCCCTCATAGCTGGACGCCCACTCGCCGTTACTGCCCCACCCGGGTGTCCCACACACACCGGGTGTGACATCGGGACGGATACATGGTGCTGGGGGAGATCCCGACAACCCGCGTGTCCGCGCGACTGCAGCAGTCGCCCGGACACCTCATTCGCGTTGCACAGCAGGTTCACACCCGGCTGTGGTCGGAGCACGTCGGAGCCGATCTCACGGCTCCGCAGTTCGCTGTCCTGCTGGTGCTCGCCCTCGAACCGGGCGCGGACCAGCGGACCGTCGGCGAGCGTGCCTCGCTCGACAAGGCCACGATGGCGGAGATGGTCGCGCGGCTGGTCCGCCGCGGCCTCGTGCTGCGAAGGCGTGACCCGGCCGACGGTCGGCGCAAGCTGCTCGCCCTCTCGCAGAGCGGCGCCCAGGCGGTCCGCGAGGCCACCGGTGGTGTGGTCCGCGTCCAGCGGGTGCTGTTCGAGCCGCTCACGCCGGACGAGCAGGTCGAGATCGTCCGGGTGATGGCCAAGATAGCCAGGCTGGAGCCCGCGGCGGTCGCCGTCTTCACCGACGCCCGGCCGATACTGGACGCCCAGCGGGCGATCGGTTACCTGATCAGGGTCGGCCAGCAGGTGCACACCAAGCTCTGGTCCGAGCATGTCGGTGCGGAGCTGACGGCTCCGCAGTACGCCGTGCTGGACGCGCTGGAGCTGGAGCCGGGCGCGGACCAGCGCACGGTCGGCGAGCTGGCTTCGCTGGACAAGGCCACGATGGCCGAGATGGTCAGCCGACTGGTGCGCCGCGGTCTGGTGCAGCGCCGGCGCGACCCCTCGGACGGGCGGCGCAACCTGCTCTCGCTGTCGCCGGCGGGTCAGGACCTGCTGCACCGCTCGGCCGCCGGGGTGGCCGAAGTCCAGCGGCTGCTGCTCGCGCCGCTGGCGGAGGAGGAGCACGAGATGGCGCTCGCGCTCATCGCCAAGGCGGGCAGGCTCTAGCCCAAGCTTTGGTAACAACAGCCAAAACGATTCACCAAAGTTCCTGGCGCTCGCGGCCGTCGGCATCGGCCGATCGTTGACGTCGGTGAATCCGGTCACACCGAAGTGCCGCTCGTCCCTGCGGGGAACGAGCGGTACTTCGATATGACCGACAATCAGGAATGTCGTTGTCGGGGGCGCCGGGCCTGATCGGCCGGCGCCCCCACGGCGTCCGTCAGTTCCAGTCGAACCCCTGCGGGTCCGGCCCGATCCGCTTGCCGGTGGCGACACCGGCGATCGCCGCCATGTCCTCGGCGTCCAGCTCGAAGCCGGTGACGTCGAGGTTCTCCCGGATGCGCGACGGGGTGACCGACTTCGGGATGGCGATCACGCCGCTCTGCAGGTGCCAGCGGAGCACCACCTGGGCGACCGTGCGGCCGTGCTTCTCGGCGACCTTCGCCAGCGCCGGCTCGGCGAGCAGCTCCCCGCCCTGGCCCAGCGGGCTCCAGGCCTCGGTGGCGATGCCGTGCTCGGCGTGGAAGGCGCGCAGCTCCTCCTGCGGGAAGTACGGGTGCAGCTCGACCTGGTTCAGCACCGGGACGACCGAGGCCTCGTCCAGCAGGCGGGTCAGCTGCTCGGTGCCGAAGTTGGAGACGCCGATCGACTTGACCCGGCCGCCCTCCTTCAGCTGCTCCAGGGCCTTCCAGACGTTCAGGAAGGTGCCGTGCATCGGGCGCGGCCAGTGGATCAGGTACAGGTCGAGGTAGTCGAGGCCGAGCTTCTCCAGCGAGGCGTCGAACTCGCGCAGCACCGCGTCGCGGCCCTGCTCGCCGGACCAGTCGCGGGTGCCGGAGTTCCACAGTTTGGTGGTGACGTAGAGGTCCTCGCGGGCGAGGCCGCCCTCCAGTGCCTCGGTGATGGCCGCGCCGGTGCCGGCCTCGTTCTCGTAGATCGCCGCGGTGTCGATCGAGCGGTAGCCCGCTTCGATCGCCGTGCGCACGGCGGGGGTGGCCTGGGCGTCCTCGACCTGCCAAACGCCGAAGCCGAGCTGGGGGATCTTCGCGCCGTCGTTCAGGGTGACGCTGGGGATGTTGCTCACGGGGAAGGGGTGCCTTCCTGGTCGTCCGTTGGTTCCAGAGGGGGCAACTGGCGCCCCGGCACGATTGTTCCCGCCGTTCGGGCGAATCTTTGGCGAAGCTTTACGACGGCGTGGCGTGCGCCGGAGCCGTACCGCGGGGCCGTGCGCGGGGGTGACCGCGGGGTGGCGGGAGCGGGGCGGCGGAAAACCTGTTGCGCGGGTCACACCGGGCTTGGCAGGCTCGCAGACATGACCTCCTGAGACCCGGGTCCTTCGTACCCATCCCCCGCCCGTCCGGCGCCCCCACCGGACGCGTCGACGTCGCAGTGCCGGTGCGCCGCACGTCCTGTGCCCCTTCCAGCGCGTGAGCGGGGCGGCCCCTCCGTACGGCCCGCGCGAGTTGATGCGCGGCCGGCTCCGGTGACTCCGCGCCTTCCGCACGTCCTGCACACCTTGCACATCCCGCTCCTCCCGCTCCTCCCGCACCCTTCGCATCGGAGTGTCATGCCGCTCACCCCCCTGCCGCTGGCCGACCCCGGCAGTCCCGACCTCTCCTCACCCCTGGCCTTCCTGCGCTGGCTGCAGCGCGCCCAGCGGCGCGGTCAGATCCGTGCCACCTGCTGGGCGCTGGTCGAGATGGGCGCCCAGGCCGCGCTGCCGATACCGCTCGGGCACGGCGTTCAGGCCGCCGTCGACGGCGACGCCGGCGGGATCTGGCGGGCCGGCGCGCTCGCTCTGCTGCTGTCCGCCACCGCGTCGGTCGGCACCGTGCTGCTGCACCGGCAGGCGGTCTGGAACTGGATCCACGCGGCCTGCCACGTAAGGCAGTTGGTGGCCGGGCAGGCCTCGCGCCTCGGCGCCGGGCTGTCCCGGCGGATCGCCACCGGCGAGGTGGTCGCGGTCGGTAGCGGGGACGTCGAACGGATCGGCTGGTACGTCGAACTGGTGGCCCGGGTGCGGGCCGCGGTGATCGTCTGGCTGGCCGTCAGCGCGGTGGTGCTGGTGGTCGAGCCGGTGCTCGGGATCGGGGTGCTGCTCGGCGTCCCGGTGCTGGCCGCCTCGGTCTGGCCGCTGATCCGTCCGTTCGAGCGGCGCTACGAGAAACAGCGCGAACTCGGCGGCAAGGCCACCGAACTGGCCGCCGACACCGTCGCCGGGCTGCGGGTGCTGCGCGGGATCGGCGGCGAGGAACTGTTCCTGGAGCGGTACCGGGCGGCCTCCCAGAAGGTCCGCTCGGCGGCGGTGCGCTCGGCCCGGCTGTGGTCCCTGATGCAGGCCCAACAGGTGCTGCTGCCAGGCCTGTTCGTGGTCGGGGTGACGTGGTACGGCGCCCGGCTGGCGGCCTCCGGGGAGCTCGGCGTGGGCACCCTGATCGCGGTGTACGGCGCGACGGCCTTCCTGGCCGCGCCGCTGCGGATCCTGGGCGAGGCCGCGCACGCCTGGAGCGTCGCCCGGGTCTCCGCCGGACGGGCCGTGCGGGTGCTCTCGCTCACCCGGACCAGCGGCACGGCCGAGGGCACGCTGACCCGGCCGGGCCGGTCCGACCTGCACGACCCGGCCACCGGACTGACCGCCCGGGCAGGTGAACTGACCGCGGTGGTCTGCGGGGACCCGGACGTCGCCGGGGCGCTCGCCGAGCGGCTCGGCGGCCACGTCCCGTCGGCCGAGGGCGAGTCGGAACTGCCCTCCGTCCGGCTCGGCGGCACCGAACTGGACACCGTGCCGCTGGCCGAGGCCAGGGCGGCGGTGCTGGTCCACGACAAGGAGCCGGTGCTGCTCTCCGGCACGCTGGCCGAGCTGCTGGACATCCCGTCCTCCGGTCGGGTCCCGGTGGCCGAGGCGCTCGCCGCGGCCCGCTCCGAGGACGTGCTGGAGGCACTGGTGGACGGCTCGCCCGAGTGCGCGGGCGACCCGATGCTCGCCCGGATCACCGAACGCGGGCGCTCGCTCTCCGGCGGGCAGCGCCAGCGGCTCGCCCTGGCCCGCGCGCTGCTGGCCGACCCGCCCGTGCTGGTGCTGGACGAGCCCACCAGCGCGGTGGACGCCCACACCGAGTCCCGGATCGCCACCGGCTTGCGGAACACCCGGGCGGGGCGCACCACCGTGGTGTTCGCGACCAGCCCGCTACTGCTGGACCAGGCGGACCGGGTTGTGCTGCTGCGCGAGGGCCGGGCGGTGGCGGCCGGTCGACACCGCGACCTGATGCGCACCGAGCCGGCCTACCGGGCCGTGGTCACCCGGGACGAGGAGGCCGCGCAGGTGGAGGAGGCCGCGCAGGTATGAGCGCCGCCGTCGACCCTGGCGTCGACTCCGCCGTCGAGCCCGCCGTCAACCGTCCGACCCCGTACGTGAGGAGCACGTCATGAAGCCCCCCGTCCATCAGGAGCAGGGGCCGGCCACCACCCTGCCGGTCGGCTCCCCGGCCGCCGTGCGGCGGTACCTGGGGGTGTTGGCGCGGCGCCACCGGGGCGGGTTCGCCGCGGTGGTCTCGCTGCACTCGATGGCCACCCTGGCCGGGCTGGTCGGGCCCTGGGTGCTCGGCAGCCTGGTCGAGTCGCTGGCCACCGGCACGGCCGGGGCCACCATCGCGGTGGCGGTCGGCTGGTACCTGCTGGCGCTGGCGGTGCAGTCCGCCTTCACCGGCTGGTCCCGGATGCGCGGCGCGGTACTCGGCGAGCGCGTGCTGGCCGACCTGCGGGAGGACTTCCTGGTCCGCTCGGTGGCGCTGCCGACCGGGGTGCTGGAGCGGGCCGGCACCGGGGACCTGGTATCCCGGGGGACCACCGACATCGACCGGCTGGACAAGTCGGTGCGCGAGGCCGTTCCCGAACTCGCCGTCGCGGTGGTGTCGTTGCTGCTGGTGCTAAGCGCCCTGCTGGTCACCTCGCCGCTGCTCGCGCTGACCTCGCTGGTCGGGCTGCCGCTGCTGCTGGTCAGCTCCCGCTGGTACTTCCGGCGCGCGCCGCAGTCCTACCGCAACGAGTCGGCCGGGTACGCGGCGGTCAGCAACGTGCTGGCCGAGACGGTGGACGCCGGACGGACGGTCGAGGCGCTGCGGCTGGGGGAGCAGAGGGTCAGGCTGACGGACCGCAAGCTGGGCGAGTGGCTGGCCTGGGAGCGCTACACCCTGTGGCTGCGTTCGGTCTGGTTCCCGACCATCGACGCGGTCTACACCTCGGCGGTGCTGGCCACCCTGGTGGTCGGCGGGCTGTTCACCCTCAAGGGCTGGCTCACCGTCGGGCAGTTGACCACCGGCGTGCTGTACGCCCAGATGCTGACCGGCCCGGTGGACCTGATCCTGCGCTGGTACGACGAGCTGCAGATCGGACAGGCCTCGTTGGCCAGGCTGGTCGGCGTGCACGAGGTGCCGGAGCACGAGGGCGACGAGTCGGCCCGTCCGGACGGTCGCCGGGTCGAGGCCCGGGACGTCCGCTTCGGCTACCGGGAGGGCGCGGACGTGCTGCACGGGATCAGCCTGGACGTCGCCCCGGGCAGCCGGGTCGCGCTGGTCGGGCCGTCCGGGGCGGGCAAGTCCACGCTCGGGCGGCTGCTGGCCGGGATCTACGCGCCCGGGCGCGGCAGCGTCACCCTCGGCGGGGCGGCGCTGTCCCGGATGCCGGCCGAGCGGGTGCGGTCCGAGGTCGCCCTGGTCAACCAGGAGCACCACGTGTTCGTCGGCACGCTGCGGGACAACCTGCGCCTGGCCGCGCCCGAGGCGGACGACACCGAACTGCGGGCCGCGCTGGACGCGGTGGACGCCGGGGACTGGGTGGACGCCCTCCCGGAGGGGCTGGACACCGAGGTCGGCTCCGGCGGCACCTCGTTGACCCCGCCGCAGGCCCAGCAACTCGCCCTGGCCCGACTGGTGCTGGCCGACCCGCACACCCTGGTGCTCGACGAGGCCACCTCGCTGCTGGACCCGCGGGCCGCCCGGCACCTGGAGCGCTCGCTGTCCCGGGTGCTGGAGGGCCGGACGGTCATCGCCATCGCCCACCGACTGCACACCGCGCACGACGCGGACGTGATCGCGGTGGTCGAGGGCGGGCGGATCAGCGAGTACGGCAGCCACCCGGAGCTGGTCGCGGCCGGCGGCCCGTACGCGGCGCTCTGGCGGTCCTGGCGGGACGAACGCTAGAGCCTTTCCCGCGGATCCCGCCGGGCCGGCGCTCCGGTGGGTGCGGCAGTGTAACGGGGGTTCGAAACCCGTACGGGGTCGGATTGCCCCGTGCGGGTTACTCCTTTGCCCGGAAGGGCGCGTAGCCGGGCAAATCGTCACCCAGGCCAGCAGACTGCTCCGGTGACCAAGATTTCAGACGGCTCATCCCGGCCCCAGCGCGGCGAGATCGGCGGGATCCCCACGAGGTACATCGGGATCGGCGTCATCGTCATCCTCGCGGTGTGGTTCCTGTTCGCCAACCTCGACAAGGTCAAGATCCAGTTCTGGGTGTTCACCGTGACCGCGCCGCTCTGGATCGCGCTGCTGGCGACGCTGGTCGCCGGCGGCGTACTGGGCTGGCTGCTGAAGGGGCGGCGCGGCCGGTGACCACCACCCCCGAACCGGCTCCGGGCGGGTCCTCCGCCTTCACGCCGCTGATCGAGCTGCGCGGGGTCAACAAGCACTTCGGTGAGCTGCACGTGCTGCAGGACATCGAGCTGACGGTCGGCCGCGGTGAGGTCGTCGTGGTGATCGGACCGTCCGGCTCCGGCAAGTCCACCCTCTGCCGGGCGATCAACCGGCTGGAGCCGATCGAGCACGGCACCATCCTGATCGACGGCCAGCCGCTGCCCGAGGAGGGCAAGGGGCTGGCCAAGCTGCGCGCCGAGGTCGGCATGGTATTCCAGTCCTTCAACCTCTTCGCGCACAAGACCGTGCTGCAGAACGTCTCGCTCGCCCAGACCAAGGTCCGGGGCCGCGCGAAGTCTGAGGCCGACGCCAAGTCCCGCGCGCTGCTGGAGCGGGTCGGACTGGCCGCGCAGGCCGAGAAGTACCCGGCCCAGCTCTCCGGCGGCCAGCAGCAGCGGGTCGCGATCGCCCGCGCGCTGGCGATGGACCCCAAGGCACTGCTGTTCGACGAGCCGACCTCCGCGCTCGACCCCGAGATGATCAACGAGGTGCTGGACGTGATGCGCCAGCTCGCGAGTGAGGGCATGACGATGGTCGTGGTCACCCACGAGATGGGCTTCGCCCGGGCCTCGGCGAACCGGGTGGTGTTCATGGCCGACGGCCGGATCGTCGAGGACCGCGCCCCGGAGGCGTTCTTCAGCGCCCCCGAGAGCGAGCGCGCCCGGGACTTCCTGTCCAAGATCCTGAAGCACTGAGGACGGCGCAGTGAACCCCATGACGACGCTCGCCGCACGGGCGCGCGGACGCCTGGCCGCCGCCCTGCTGCTCGCCGTGCTGGCGACCGGCTGCGGCAAGGCCGGCACCCCGCCGCCCAAGGGGCCCCAGCCCAGCGCGCTGCCCAGCTACCAGGTGCAGGACGCCGCCGCGATCACCGGCTCGCCGACCCTGGACGCCGCCCGCAACCGGGGCCACCTGGTGGTCGGCGCCAAGGAGGACCAGCCGTACCTGGGCCAGAAGAACCCGGCCACCGGCGTGTACTCCGGCTTCGACATCGAGATCGCCAAGATGGTCGGCGCCTCGCTCGGCTTCCCGCCGGAGAAGATCCAGTTCAAGACCATCGCCTCGGCCAACCGTGAGACGGCGCTGCAGAACGGCCAGGTGGACTACTACGTCGGCACGTACACCATCAACGACAACCGCAAGAAGCTGGTCGGCTTCGCCGGGCCGTACTTCGTCGCCGGGCAGTCGCTGCTGGTGCGCAAGAACGACAACAGCATCCACGGCCCGCAGGACCTGAACGGCAAGAAGGTCTGCTCGGCGGCCGGCTCGACGCCGTACCAGCGGATCCAGTCGCAGTACCCGAAGGCGCACCTGATCGGCTACGACACCTACTCGGCCTGCGTGGACAACCTGATCACCGGTCAGGTGGACGCCGTCACCACCGACAACGCGATCCTGTTGGGCTACGCGGCCAAGGTGCCGGACGAACTCAAGGTGGTGGGCCCGCTGTTCTCGACCGAGCCGTACGGGATCGGCACCCCCAAGACCGACACCGTGCTGCGCGGGGCGCTGAACGACGCGCTGGCGCACCACGAGGAGAACGGGGACTGGAAGAAGGCCTTCGACGCGACCCTCGGCCTGTCCGGGGAGCCCGCACCCACCCCGCCGACGATCAACCGGTACTGAGAGGGCCGCGCCGTGAAAACGCTGACCGACAACTGGTCGACCTACTGGGACGGCTTCCTCGGCACGCTCTCGCTGTTCGCGGTGAGCGCCGTGCTGTCACTGGTGCTGGGCGTGCTGATCGCGGGGTTCCGGGTCTCGCCCGTCCGGCCGCTGCGGGTGTTCGGGACGGTGTGGGTGACGCTGCTGCGCAACACGCCGCTGACCCTGCTGTTCTTCATCGTGGTGCTGGGGCTGCCCCGGTTCAACATCATCCTGCCCTTCTACACCTTCGCCGTGCTCGCCCTCGGCTGCTACACCTCGGCCTTCGTCTGCGAGTCGATGCGCTCGGGCATCAACACCGTGCCGACCGGCCAGGGCGAGGCGGCCCGCAGCCTGGGGATGAGCTTCGGGCAGACGATGGGCCTGGTGGTGCTGCCGCAGGCGTACCGCTCGGTGGTGGCGCCGCTCGGCAGTGTGATGATCGCGCTGGCGAAGAACACGGCGATCGCCGGTTCGTTCAGCGTCACCGAACTCCTGGGCACCTACCGGACCATCAACGAGCTGGGCTACAGCATCATCTGGACCTTTATCTGGATCGCCGTCGGCTACCTGATCATCACCCTGGCCATCAGCGCCGTCTTCAACCTGCTGGAACGACGAGTGGCGGTGTCCCGATGACGGTCGAATCCTCGGCGCTGTACGACATCCCCGGCCCGAAAGCGCTGGCCCGGCACCGGCTGTACGGCGGGATCGCGTTGCTGCTGATCGCGGCGCTGATCGGCTGGGTCGTCTACATGCTGTTCCACACCCACCAGTTCACCTACGCCAAGTGGGAGCCCTTCGAGTACCGGGGCGTGCAGGACCTGCTGCTGCGCGGGCTGGGCAACACCCTGCGGGCTTTCGGCTGGACGGTGCTGTTCGCACTGCCGTTCGGCGCGCTGTTCGCGGCGGGGAGGCTGTCCGACCACCGGCCGGTGCGCTGGGTCGCCACGCTGGTGGTGGAGTTCTTCCGGGCCATGCCGCTGCTGGTGATGATCTTCTTCATCTTCGTCGCCCTCAAGGTGCAGCCGCTGTGGGCGCTGGTGGCCGGGCTGGTGCTCTACAACGGCTCGGTGCTGGCCGAGGTGTTCCGGGCCGGCGTGCTCGCGGTTCCCAAGGGGCAGCGGGAGGCGGCGTACGCGCTGGGCATGCGCAAGACCCAGGTGATGGCGTACGTGCTGGTGCCGCAGGCCAACCGGGCGATGCTGCCGGCCATCATCAGCCAGCTGGTGGTCGCGCTCAAGGACACCTCGCTCGGGTTCCTGATCACCTTCGAGGAGTTCCTGCACGCGGGCAAGCTCATCGCCACCAACCTGGACTACGACCTGCCGTTCATCCCGGTGGTGATGGTGATCGCGCCGATCTACATCGGGATGTGTCTGCTGCTGTCCTGGCTCGCCCGCTGGGTCGAGCGGCGCAGCCGGCGCAGCCCGAGCGTGCGGGGCGGGGCGCCGGTGGCCAAGGCGGGGGTGGCGATGGGATTGCCGCCGTCGGCGCAGTCGTGAGTGGTGGGCTTCCCGTCAGGACGGGGAGGCCGGAGCGGGCCTGCGGGTGGGGACGCTGGTTCGGGACTGAACCATAGGTGCGGATGGGGTCGAAGCCGAGACCTCCAAATTCCTCTTATGATTGCGAGGGCAGGCGGCAGACGACCGGGCGGAGGGGCCATGGAGCCGGTGTTCGACTCGCGGCACATCAGGACGTTCCACGAAGTCGTCCGGGCCGGTTCCTATTCGGCGGCGGCCCGGGAACTCGGCTACACCCAGCCCGCCATCACCCAGCAGATGAAGGCCCTCGAACGCACCGTCGGCGTCCCGCTGTTCACCCGCGCCGGGCGCGGTCTGCGGCTCACCGAGGCGGGTGAGGCGCTCTCCCGGCACGCCGAGCTGATCCTCGGCAGCCTCTCCGCCGCCCAGCAGCAGCTCGCCGCGCTCGCCCGGCTGCGGGCCGGGCGGGTGCGGGTCTGCGCCTTCCCCAGCGCCAACGCCACCCTGATACCCGAGGCGATGGCCCGGCTGCTCGCCGAGCACCCGGGCGTCCGGGTCGAGCTGCTGGAGGCCGAGCCGCCGGACTCCGTCCAGCGGCTGCTGCGCGGGGAGTGCGACATCGCGCTGGCCTTCCGCTACCCCGGCCAGGCGACCGAGGTGCCGGACGGCCTGGACGAGATCCCGTTGATGGAGGACCTGCTCACCGTGCTGCTGCCGGTCGGGCACCCGCTCGGCCGCCGGCACGCCGTCCGGCTGGTCGACCTCGACGGCGAGCGCTGGATCGCCGGCTGCCCGCGCTGCCGGGCCAACCTGCTGCACGTCTGCGCGGAGGAGGGCTTCGCGCCGGACATCGTGTTCTCCACCGACGACAACCTCGCGGTGCAGAGCCTGGTCGCCGCCGGCGTCGGGATCGCGCTGATGCCTGCGCTGGTGCTCTCCTTCATGTGCCACCGCAAGGTCACCGGGCGGGCCGTCGAGCCGCACCTGCGGCGGCAGGTGAGCGCGTACGTCCTGCGCGAGCACCGGCGGATCCCGGCCACCGGGCTGGTGCTCGACCACCTGCGGCAGGCGGCAGCGAGCCGGGTCGGGTGCTGAAGCGGGGCCCGCACCCATAAGCAGGTATGGGGGTAATGCTTAGGAACCCTCCTTGGACGTGATAGGTCAGTAGGTCCCAACCTGCTGGTATGACACCCCCAGCCACGGTCGGCAGCGACCGGCTCACCGAGCGGATGACCGCGCTGGTCAGTGAGATCCGCGCCGTCGTGGACCGCGGACTGCCCCCCGAACTCACCGCGTACCTGGTCGGCGAACGCCTCGCCCCGCACCTGCACGCCACTGCCGACGGGCCCGACGCGCTGCTCACCCCCGCCCAGCGCGAGGGCGACCCGCAGCGCTACCGCCAGCACGTCCTGCACGCCGAGGCCGACGGCAGCTTCTCCGTCGTCGCCCTGGTCTGGCTGCCCGGCCAGCACACCCCGATCCACGACCACGTCTCCTGGTGCGTGGCCGGTGTCCACCAGGGCCAGGAGAGCGAGACCCGCTACCGGCTGGTCTCCGACGGGCGCAGCTCTCGACTGGTCGAGACCGAGCACGTGGCCGGCCCGGCCGGGACGGTCGCCGCCTTCGCCCCGCCCGGCGACATCCACCTGGTGCGCAACGCGTGCAGCAGCACCGCCATCTCCATCCACGTGTACGGCGCGGACGTCTCGCGGCTCGGCACCAGCATCCGGCGGGTCTACCAACTGCCCGCGGACCAGGAGCGGTGAGCGGCGGCGTGTCACTGACCCTCCGGGAGCGGGCCACCCGCACCCGCTCACTTCCCCCGTTCGGCGGGGACGCCCCCGGCCTGCTGCTCGCGGCGGTCGGGGTGGCCGCCGCGATCGCCGTCCACGCGGCCGTCCCCGCCGTGCCCAAGCTCACCGCCGCCGTCGTGCTCGGCATGGCGGCGGCCCACCTGCCCGGGCTGCGCCCGGTGGTCCGCGGGGTCGCCAGGCCCGGGCTGTCCACCGCCGGGAAGCGGCTGATGCGGCTCGGGATCGTGCTGCTCGGGCTCAAGCTCAGCCTGGACGACGTGCTCGGCCTCGGCTGGGCCACCGTCGCCATGGTGCTCACCGTGGTCGCCGCCACCTTCGCCGGCACGATGTGGCTGGGCCGGAAGCTCGGACTGCCCGGGGACCAGCCGCTGCTGGTCGCCACCGGCTACTCGATCTGCGGGGCCTCGGCGATCGGCGCGGTCAGCCAGGCGGCCGGCAGCGAGGAGGAGGACGTCGCCTCCTCGGTCGCACTGGTCACCCTGTGCGGGACGCTGGCGATCGCCGTACTGCCGCTGCTGCAACACCCGCTGGGGCTCGGTGAGATCGAGTTCGGTCGCTGGGTCGGGGCGAGCGTGCACGACGTCGGGCAGGTGGTCGCCACCGCGCAGACCGGCGGGCCCGGTGCGCTGCGGGAGGCCGTGCTGGTCAAGCTGATGCGCGTGGTGCTGCTGGCGCCGCTGGTCGCGGGCGTGGCGGTGGTGGCGCGGCGCAATCTGCGCCTTGCGCGCGCGGGTGCGGCGGACGGTGTCGCGGGTGAGGCCGGTGGGGACGGTGGGGCCACGACCGGTAGTCGGCCGCCGATCGTGCCGCTGTTCGTCGCCGGGTTCCTGGCGATGATCGTGCTGCGGACCACCGGGGTGCTGCCCGACCGGGCGCTCACCCTGGCCGGGGACGCGCAGGAACTGCTGCTCGCCGCCGCGCTGTTCGGGCTCGGCAGTGCGGTGCACCTGCCGACCATGGCGCGGACCGGCGGGCGGATCGCGCTGCTCGGCCTCGGCTCGTGGGTGGTCGTCGCGGGCGTGTCGTACGCGGGGGTGCTCATCACGACCTGACGGGGGCGGCGTGCGGGCGGGCCGGGCCCCTTCGTGGGCCCGGCCGCTGCGGACTCGGTTATTGTCGGGCGGGTGATCGTCCCTACGGGGACGAGCCAGCTGCCGAGTCAGTCGAGGAGGATGCATGACCACCGCACTGCCCGAACGGGACGGCCACGAGGCCGTCGTCACGCTCGACCGGCGGGAGGGCCCGTACGGCGAGGTGGTACTGCGGCAGCGCGGACGGCACCACGAGATCATCGCCAACGGCTGCTTCCTGATGGACACCGCGGACGGGCGCTCCGAGCGGCTGCTGGTCCAGGCGGCGCTGGACGAGCTGGACCGCACCGGGGAGGGCGTTGCCGCGCCGTCGGTGCTGATCGGCGGGCTCGGGGTCGGCTTCTCGCTCGCGTACGCGGTGGCCGAGCCGCGCTGGGGGCGGATCGCGGTCGTCGAGCGGGAGAGCGCGATCATCGAGTGGCACCGCTCCGGCCCGCTGGGCGCCTACTCGGCCGGCGCGCTGGACGACGAGCGGGTCGCGGTGATCCACACCGACCTGCTGGAATACCTGGCGGCGGCCGACGGTGAGCGCTACCACGCGCTGTGCCTGGACATCGACAACGGGCCGGACTGGACCGTCACCGACTCCAACTCCGGCCTCTACGGGGCCGACGGGCTCGCCGTGCTGTGGCACCGGCTGCAGCCGGGCGGGGTGCTGGCGGTGTGGAGCGCCCAGCCGTCGTCGGACTTCGAGGAGGCGCTGCGAAACGCCGGGTTCTCGGACGTCGTCACCCAGGAGATCCCGGTCAGCCGGGGGGTGCCGGACGTGGTGCACCTGGCGCGGCGCGGCGGCTGAACGGGCCTGCTGCTCACGCTCGTTGGGGGCGGGCCGGCTGCTAGCGTGTGCGCTGCGGTGCACTAGTGCGGTCGGTCGAGCGGGCGGTGGTGGGTGTGATGGACGGCGGGACGCCTTCGGAGCGGATCACGGACGAGCTTCGACGCCGGATCGCGGCAGGGGAGCTGAAGCCTGGCGCCCGGGTGCCGTCGACCCGGCGGATCATGCGGGAGTGGGGCGTCGCGATGGCCACCGCGACCAAGGTGCTCAACCGGCTCCGGGAGGAGGGGTTGGTGCGGGCCGTGCCCGGGGTGGGGACAGTGGTGGCGGCGGCGGCGCCGACTGCGGCTGCGGCTTCTGGCGGGGCTGCGGGTTCTGTTCCGGCGGGTGCGGGTGCGGCTTCTGCTCCAGTTCGGGAGGCGGGGCGGGCGGCGGCTGCGACGGGTCCGACGGCCGGGGCCGGGCCGACCGGCGCGACGGCCGGGGCGGGGGTGCGGCGGGCCAAGGGCGGGGAGCGGGACCTCGGCCGGGAACGGATCGTCGCGGCGGCGGTGCGGGTGGCCGACGCGGAGGGACTGGCGGCGCTGTCGATGCGCCGGGTCGCCACCGAGCTGGGCGTCGCGACCATGTCGCTCTACCGTCATGTGCCCGGCAAGGACGAGCTGTTGCGGTTGATGATGGACAAGGTCTTCGGTGATCAGCCGATCCCCGAAGGGCCGGTGCCGGACTGGCGGACGGGGCTGGAGGAGGTCTCCCGGCTGCAGTGGCGGATCTACCGGACCCACCCGTGGCTGGCGTCCACGATGTCGTTCACCCGGCCGGTGCTGGCGCCGGACGCGGCGCTGCACACCGAGCGGGCGATGGCGGCGCTGGTGGGGACGGGACTGAGCGGGGAGGAGATGGCCCAGACCTCGGTCAGTCTGGCGGCCTACACCTGTGGGCTGGCGGTCCACTTCGAGCGGGAGGCACAGGCCGAGCAGGACAGCGGGTTGTCCGCGGACGAGTGGATGGACCGGCTGGACGACGAGGACCATGACCGGTTGATGGCGGACCCGGAGCGGTTCCCGATGTTCGACGCGCTGAACCGGGGGCCGGAGATCGACCTGAGCCTGGAAGCGCTGTTCGAGTTCGGGCTGGCGCGGATGCTGGACGGGGTGGGGGCGTTGATCGAGGTGCGGGGGAGGACGGGAGGGAACGGGTGACGACCGGGCTCCTCACCCGACCGTCACCCGTCACCCCTCGGCCGACAGCCGACAGCCGACAGCCGACAGCCGTCAGGCGACAGGCGACAGCCGTCAGCCGTCAGCCGAACGGCCGGTGCTCCGGTTCCGCGGCGGCCTCGGCCGCTGCCTCCGGTGCGTCCGTCGTCGTGGGGGCGCCGGAGATCCCGAAGGGGTCGAAGTCCGGCGGGGGGATCATCACCGGAGTGCCCTTGCGGGGAGCCGGCTCCGCCCCGCCCGTCGCGGCGGACGCCACCGGCGCGGCCTGGGCCGGGATCAGCGGCGGGCTGGTGGGCGGTGGCGGGACGGCCGGGCCCTGGGCGGCGACGGTGGTGCCGAAGGGGTCGGGCTTCTGCTCGGAGGCGACCGTCGTCCCGAACGGGTCCGGGGCCGCCGTGCCTGCGGTGGGCTGGGCGGCAGGGTCGTTCGTGGCCGCGGGGGTGCCCGCGATGCCGAAGGGGTCGAAGTCCGGCGGGGGGATCATCACCGGAGTGCCCTTGCGGGGAGCCGGCTCCGCCCCGCGCACCGGGGCGGCCGGCGCCGCCTCCTCGGCGACGGGCGCGAAGGGGTTGAAGTCGGCGGGCGGGATCCGCACCGGAGTGCCGCGCAGGTGCACCGGCAGTTCCTCCGGCTCGGTGGCCGGCTCCGCGACGGGCTCCGCGACGGGCTCCGCGACGGGCTCCGCGACGGGCTCCTCCACCGCCGGAGCGGCGGGCGCGCCCGGCGTCGCGACCGGCTCGCCGTCCCAGCCGAACTGGATGCTCTTCAGCAGCTCCGCGAACGCCTCCGTGTAGAACTCCCAGTCCTCCGGCCGGGCCGTTGACAACTGGGCGCACAGCACCGTCCCGCTGTCCGGCAGCGGTACGAAGGCCTCGACGACGGAAGTGACCACCCAGCGGCGCTGTCCGTCGGCCGCCAGCGCCCCGGGCACCGGGACGGTCCGTCCCTCGACCAGGACGGCGGCCGGCCCGGCCGGCAGCAGGACCGTCCAGACCTCGGCGTGCCGCCGGACGGTGGCCAGTTCGGTGGCGAGCGCGGTGATCGGCAGCGGGTGCCGGGCGAGCGAGATGACCAGGGTGGCCTCGGAGGCGCGCCCGTCGAGGTCCAGGGCGCACACGCCCGCGTAGCGGACGCCCGCGTCCTGGATCAGGTCGGTCAGAGTCGCGGCGATCACCGCGAAGTCGCGGCGCGGCTCCCGGCCGGTGGCGCTGAACAGCTCGTCGGCGACCTCGGCCAGGTGGCCGGTCAGCTCGACGGCCGCCGCCACGGTGGCCCGGTCGGCGCCGTCCGGGGTGTGGTCGCCGTCGAGCGGGAGCGCGGGCACCGTACGGGCGGAGGCCCCGGCCGGTCCGCCGGGGGAGGTGAGCGCGTGGAAGCCCGGGGGGACGACCAGTCGGACTTCGGTGCCCGCGCCGGTGGCCAGTTCGACCGGCCGCCGGGTCTGCTGCCCGGCCGCGAGCGCGGCCAGTGCCGGGGCGAACGACGGGCGCAGCTTGGCGTCGGCGAACTCGCCGGTGACGGGCAGCTGGAACAGCGCGGCCGAGGTGGTGCCCCGGTCGGCGATGGCGCCGCGCACCGCGCCGCCGCCGTAGCGGTTGTGCAGCGCGGCGGTGACCCGGTCGGCGACGCGTGCGCCGGTGCCGGGCCGGGCCGTTCCGGCGGTGATCACCGTGCCGAGCCGGTCGAGGGCCTGGTGCACCGGCCCGTTGGGCGCCATCGGCAGGCCGAACAACGCCTCGGCGGCGGGGTGTTCAGCCGGTTTCGGGCTGCTCAGCGCGACCGCTGGGTGGCGCGAGGTG
Organism: Kitasatospora sp. NPDC127060; assembly: GCF_042724935.1. Classification (NCBI taxonomy): domain Bacteria; kingdom Bacillati; phylum Actinomycetota; class Actinomycetes; order Kitasatosporales; family Streptomycetaceae; genus Kitasatospora; species Kitasatospora sp. NPDC127060. The sequence goes on along the minus strand of NZ_JBHXEG010000004.1, from coordinate 36,152 downwards.
TGCTCGTCGAAGAGGGCGTCGGTGAGCGTGCCGAGGGTCGCGCAGACCTGCTCGGCTGCCGCGAAGGGGTTGGCCTCCGCACTGAACTGGACGTCCTGGGTCAACTGGTGAGCCCCCCGCTCTGCTCCGTCTGCTGTCGGTGGTTCGGGTGGGACCGGACCCGCCCGGGCGGCGGTCCGTCAGGTCCCTGCCCATTCCTATCAGAGCCCACCGTCGTCACCGAACCGCAGGATCACCCGATGATCACTCCGAGGAGGTCTCGGCGGGACCCTCGGTGGCCTGGGCGGACGGTTCGTCCACGGGCTCGGTGGGCGGTGGCTCGGTGGACGCCTGCTCGGTGGGCGGCACTGCCGTGGCCAGTGCGGTGAGCGCGTCCAGGATGCCGGGGACGGCCAGCAGTCCGGCGAGGTCCCGGACCAGCCGTCCGGACGGCCCGTCGGGCCGCTCGTCGGCGAAGAACGAGGCCAGCTCGGCGGCCAGCGCGGGCTCCCGCGCCGCGGTGAGGGTGAGCGAGGCGACGAACTCCTGCACCAGGTGCAGCTGCAGCTCCTCCAGCGGGACCGACCGCTCGGCCAGCCACTCCAGCGAGGTGATCTCGGCGTTGGCGATCCAGGCCCGGACGGTGAGCCGCAGCCCGGGGCTCGGGGAGGGGATCGCCAGGTGGGCGAGGATCTGGTCGTGCGCGGCCCGGCGCACGTCGTCGATCACCGCCGAGGTGCCCGCGCTGGCCGCCACCGAGCCGCCCCGCAGCAGCGCGGCGAAGCCCGGCCCGTGGCTCTGCACGAAGTCCAGGTAGCGGCCCATCACCCGGTACAGCCGCTCCGAGAGCGGGCCCTCCATCGGCTCCTCGAACCGCGCCGAGAGCTCCCGCCCGGCGCGCCGCAGGGACGCCTCGTACAGCGCCTGCTTGCCCGGGAAGTAGTGGTAGACCAGCGGCCGGGAGGCGCCGGCGGCGGCGGCGATGTCGTCGATCGACACCTCCTCCGGTGGGCGCCGGCTGAACAGCTCCAGCGCCACGGCGATCAGCTGCTCGCGCCGTTCGTCCACGCTGAGCCGTCGGCGCGGCCGGTCGGCGGCGGCTCCCCGGTCGGGCGCGGTTCCCCGGTCGGGTGCGGCGGCGGTCCGTGCTGCGCGGTCGGCCGTCGGCGACGGCGTGCGGGGGGCCATGCACGTCAGCCTATCCGGCAGCCGTCCGCGGGCCCATGCGGCCCGTCCTGCCGACCGGTTCCCGGCCGGGCGGCCGGGCGGCCGGCCGGGGACGGCCACGCCCCGGCTATTCGGCGCGGAGCTCCAGGTACCGGCGGTACGCCTCCAGGCCGTCGGGGACGAAGGTGTCGCGGGCGAGGCGCTCGGACAGTTCGGCCGGGGTCAGCCAGGCGTGCCAGGCGACCTCGGACTCCTGGGGGGAGACCGGGCCGTCCCACTCCGCCTCGTACATGTCGCACCACCAGGAGAGCTTGCCGCCGTCGGGCTCCCGGAACAGGAACTTGAAGAGCGGGCGCGGGGCGATGCCCCGCACGCCGAGCTCCTCCTCGGCCTCGCGGACGGCGGCCTCGGCGTAGGTCTCGCCGGAGCCGACCACGCCGCCGACGAACATGTCGTACGCCCCGGGGGAGAACAGCTTGGTGTCGGTGCGGCGGTGGACGAAGATCCGGCCGGCCCGGTCGCGGACCATGACGAAGACGCAGCGGTGGGTCAGGCCCTGCCGGTACACCTCCCCGCGCAACGCCGTCCCGATCACCCGGTCGTTGTCGTCGACGATGTCCAGCAGCTCTTCGGAAGGGTTGGTCATGGACGACAGGTTAGGGTTTCGGGGCCCGCTTCGAACGCGGGACCGATCGATTCGGCGGCGACGAGCGAGCTGAGGGCGGCACGCGGTGGTGGAGATCTGGGGCGAGACGGCCGAGGGATTCGAGCCCGTACGGGAGGCCTTCGCGCGGAACTTCGCGGAGTACGGCGAACTGGGTGCGGCCTTCGCGCTGTACCTGCGCGGCCGCAAGGTGGTCGACCTGTGGGGCGGTGACGCCCGGCCCGAGGTCGGCGGGCGGCCCGCGCCCGCGGTGCCCTGGACGGCGGACACCGCCCAGGTGCTGCGCTCGGTCACCAAGGGTCTGAGCGCGGCGACCGCGCTGCTGCTGGCCGAGCGCGGACTGCTCGACCTGGACGCGCCGGTGTCCTCGTACTGGCCGGAGTTCAAGGCGGCCGGCAAGGAGGCGGTGCCGGTGCGCTGGCTGCTGTCGCACCAGGCCGGAGTGCCGGCGCTGGACGTGCCGCTGCGCCTGGAGGACGTGCTGACCTGGGAGCGCGCCGTCGCCGCGGTGGCCGCGCAGGAGCCCGCCTGGGAGCCGGGGACGGCGCACGGCTACCACCCGTACACCTTCGGCTGGCTGGTCGGTGAGGTGGTGCGCCGGGTGAGCGGTCGGACGATCGGACAGTACTTCGCCGAGGAGATCGCCCGGCCGTTCGGGCTGGACCTGTGGATCGGACTTCCGGCCGCCGCCGCGCCCAGGGTCGGCAAGCTGGTCGACCTGCCCGCCCCGGAGGCGGCCCGGACCGGCCCGAGCGGCTTGCGGCTGCGGCCCAAGCAGTCCGTCCAGGACGCCTACCAGGACCCGACCTCGCTGACCGCCCGGGCCTTCGCCTCGGTGCTGCCCGGGGTGAACATGAACGACCCGGCGGTGCAGGCCGCCGAGATCCCCGGTGCGAACGGCATCGGCACCGCCCGTTCGGTGGCCCGGTTCTACGCGGCGCTGATCGGCGAGGCCGACCGCCCGGACGGCTCCGGCGCGCTGCTGCCGCCGCTGTTCGGCCCGGAGGTGCTGGCCCGCGCGGTCGGGCCGGCGGTGAACGGCCCGGACCGGGTGCTGATCGTCAACTCCACCTTCGGCCTGGGCTTCTGGCGGCACGGGCCGACCGCGCCGATGGCCTCCCCGGCGAGCTTCGGCCACCCGGGCCGGGGCGGTTCGCTGGGCTTCGCCGACCCGGAGCTCGGGCTCGGCTTCGGTTACGTCACCAACGGCATGCAGCCGGGCGTCACCGGGGACGTGCGGTCGCGCAACCTGATCCGCGCGGTGCGGGGGTGCCTGGGGCTGAGCGTCTAGCCCGGGCGTCAGGCCTCCGGCTTCGGGCCCCAGGGCTCGGGTCTCAGGCTCGGGTCTCAGGGCTCGGGTCTCCGGGCTCAGGCCTGGCCGGTCTCGAAGCGGCTGATCTTCCCGCCGTCGACAGTGAAGCGCCAGGCGGTGCGCATCGCGCCCCAGGTGTCGTTGGTGAACTCGGCGACCAGCGCGTGGCCGCCGTCCGACTCGGTCTGGACGGCCATGCGGCCGCGCGAGGAGAAGATCTCCCGCTCGGTCCAGTCGGCGAGGTCGCGGTCGGAGCCGTCGTCGGACATGGTCGCGCCGGGGGTGAGGGCGGCGGTGAAGGCGTCGCGGTCGCCGGCGTTGATGGCGATCACGAAGGCGCGCACGGCGGGGTCGGTGAGCTTGGCGGGGGCGATGGTCATGCCGGACTCCCTGGGAGGGGTTGCGGAACGGGGAGTCCTGTCTACGGCGTTCGCGCGGGCCGTCCGGGCATGTCGGCGGCGCGTCGGGGAAATCAGGGGATTCATGTGCTTAGATCCCGCAACGGGTGATTTGCCCGGTAGGCCCGCCACGGGGAGTGGCGGTGGAGCGGGAGGCCGGACGAGGTCTCCCGCTCCACTTTCTGTCCGGGGAACCGGCCGTCTGTCCGGGGAACCGGCCGTCTGTCCGGGGAACCGGCGGTCTGTCCGGGGGACGGCTTTCCGTCCGGGGAACGGCCTAGAAGAAGCCGACCGCGTCGGGGGAGTAGCTGACCAGCAGGTTCTTCGTCTGCTGGTAGTGCTCCAGCAGCGCCTTGTGGTTCTCCCGCCCGATGCCGGAGTTCTTGTAGCCGCCGAAGGCCGCGTGCGCCGGGTAGGCGTGGTAGCAGTTCGTCCAGACCCGGCCCGCCTGGATGGCGCGCCCGGCCCGGTGGGCGGTGTTGATGTCGCGGGTCCACACGCCGGCGCCGAGCCCGTACTGGGTGTCGTTGGCGAGCGCGACCGCCTCGTCGAAGCCGTCGAAGCGGGTGACCGAGACGACCGGCCCGAAGATCTCCTCCTGGAAGACCCGCATGCTGTTGACGCCCTCGAAGACCGTCGGCGTCACGTAGTACCCGCCGGCCAGCGAGCCGCCGAGGTCCGCCCGCTCGCCGCCGACCAGCACCTTGGCGCCCTCGGCCTGGCCGATCTCGAAGTAGGAGAGGATCTTCTTCAGCTGCTCGGCACTGGCCTGCGCGCCGACCTGGGTCTCGGTGTCCAGCGGGTTGCCCTGGCGCATCGCGCGTACCCGGGTCAGGCCGTCGCCGAGCAGCCGCTCGTAGACCGGGGACTCGATCAGTGCGCGGCTGGGGCAGGTGCAGACCTCGCCCTGGTTGAGGGCGAACATCGCGAAGCCCTCGACGGCCTTGTCGTAGAAGGCGTCGTCGGCGGTGGCGACGTCGGCGAAGAACAGGTTGGGGCTCTTGCCGCCGAGCTCCAGGGTCGCCGGGATCAGGTTGTCGGCGGCGGCCCGGGCGATCAGCCGGCCGGTGCCGGTCTCGCCGGTGAAGGCGAGCTTGCGGACCCGGGTGCTGGCCGCCAGCGGGGCGCCGGCCTCCTCGCCGAAGCCGGTGACGATGTTGAGCACGCCCGGCGGGACCAGGTCTGCGGTCAGCTCGGCCAGCAGCAGCACCGAGGCCGGGGTCTGCTCGGCGGGCTTGAGGACCACCGCGTTGCCGGCCGCGAGCGCCGGGGCGATCTTCCAGATCGCCATCAGGATCGGGAAGTTCCACGGGATGATCTGGCCGACCACGCCCAGCGGCTCGTGGAAGTGGTACGCCACGGTGTCCTCGTCGAGCTGGGAGAGGCTGCCCTCCTGGGCCCGCAGCGCGCCGGCGAAGTAGCGCAGGTGGTCGACGGCGAGCGGGAGGTCGGCGGCCAGCGTCTCGCGGACCGGCTTGCCGTTCTCCCAGCTCTCGGCGACGGCCAGTTGCTCCAGGTTGGCCTCCATCCGGTCGGCGATCCGCAGCAGCACCTGCGCCCGCTCGGCGGCGGAGGTGCGGCCCCAGGCCGGGGCGGCGGCGTGGGCCGCGTCGAGGGCGGCCTCGATGTCCTCGGCGGTGCCGCGGGCGACCTCGGTGAAGACCTCGCCGGTGACCGGGGTCGGGTCGCCGAAGTACTCGCCGCGCACCGGGGGTTTCCAGCCGCCGGCGATCCAGTGGTCGTACCGGGAGCGGTAGGCGACGATGCTGCCGGGTGCGCCGGGGGGCTGGTAGACCGTCATGCTCTGTGTCTCCTCGCGACGTCGGGCGCCCCCGGCGCCGATCGGGCGGGGGCGGCACGCCGGACCGCCGCCCGGTCGGGGGCGGTCCGGCGGGAGGGTGCGGACACGCAGTCGGGCGGCGCCCCGCCGGGGCGCCCGCCGACGAGCACGATAACCGCCGGGCGCGCGGTGCGGCTACGGTCCGTACCACCGGCTCGTACGGACAGTGTGCGTTCCGGATGTCGCCGAGCCGGACGCCGCGGGCCCGGGCGTGCGCGGGGGGCGCGTTCGCCGTCTCGCGGACCCCGGGCGTGCATCAGGGCGCGGGTGCGCGCGCATCGGGTCGCGCCGGATCGCATCGGGCCGGGGCGGCGCGCGGCAGGTCGGGCCGCGCCGTCCCGGATGGCACCGGAGGCCGGCGGGCGGCGTCTGAGGGCCTCGGACGCCGGCGCGCCGACGGTCGGGGGTCGGGGGTCGGGTCAGACCGCGTGGTACCGGCCGGTGCGGGCCTCCCAACTCAGGTAGCCGGCCAGCCAGGTGAGCAGTCCGTCCGCGTACCGCTGGGCGATCGCGCGTTCGATCCTGGACAGTCCCAACTCCCGGTAGACGTCCGGGAGTCGCTCGTGCAGCTCGGCGCAGCGCTCGACCATCAGCTGGGCCTCCGCCATCACCGCGGAGCAGGCCTCCTCGGCCGAGCAGTGGCGCTCGCGCTGGACGATCATGACCAGGTTGTTGACGTCACCGCGCGGGGCTTCCAGCGGGAAGGAGCGCACGTCGTTGCTGAGCGACGGTATGTCGGCCGCCAGCTGCCGGAGTTGACGCAGCACCGGGTGGTGCAGGACGGAGGCGGGGACCTCGAACTGGCCGAGCCGTTCGACCATGTCGAAGATCGTCTCCATGGCCGCGGTGCCCCGTCTGAGTTCCAGGTAGCCGTCCCGGTCCGGTGGCCGGGTGGAGATCCGGCCCGCCGCCTCGGCCGGGTGGCTGGCGAAGTAGTACTCCCAGTTGTAGGCGGCGCGGGCCTGCCAGCGGGCGGGCATGCCGCGCACGCTGCGGCTCCAGAGGTCGGCGAAGGCGGTCTCCACCGGGGAGCGCTGGTCGGGGCGGGCGCCGTGCAGGACGGCGATCAGCCGTTCGCAGATCGGGGCGACCTCGGTGGGGCGGCGGCCGAGCGGGCCGTCGAACTGGTCGTCGAAGAGGAAGTAGAAACCCATCAGGTCGGCCGCCAGGGCGAGTTCGTCCGGTCCGGCGTCCGGGTAGCCGAGCGCGGCGAGGTCCACCACCTCCCAGTGGGCGTAGCCGGGGTGATCGGCGTCGGGGAGCAGCGGGTGGCGGATCAGCCAGTCGCGGTGCAGGGCGGTGGCGTACCGACCGTGCGGACTGCGTCGGTGCGGGAACGGAATCTGAAGTGAGGTGTCGTCAGACATCGGACTCCCGGTGCAGCGGTGGGTGGGGGCGCTTGTGGTTCGATCACTGGGCGTGGGGGAGTTGACGCAGCGAGGCGCACAGGGTGAGGGTGGGTGCGCAAGATCATCCGTGCCTCGCGGGCCGTAGGGTATCTGATGCAATGATCGGACGTTAGGGATATAGGGCAATTGCCCTTGGCAAGCCGTCCGAACCCTCGCCGTCCGCCCCAGCCTGCGCGAATGCCGCACAGTCGGCCGAACGCGGCGCTAACCTCGGCTCCACGAACAGTGATGGACCGGCTCCGCGCGCGCGACGGGTGGAGCCGTGCCGCGAGCGGGTGAGGCGGAGGCACGTCGGTGACCGATCAGGGCAACGAACTTCGGACGGGAACCGGTTCCGAGCGGAACGAGGACGATCCCGCCCCCCGGATCCGGCTGCGCGACCGCGACACCGAACTGCGTTCCGTGGAGGCCGCCGTCGACCGGCTCTGCCGCGAGTTCGCCGCCGGCGGTACCGAGATCGGCGAACTGCTCGCCTTCTCCGGCCGCCCCGGCATCGGCAAGACCAGCCTGCTGCACGAGGTCCGGCGGATCGCCAGCCTGCGCGAGGGCGCCACCGTGCTGTTCGCCCGCGGCGGCGAACGGCAGTTCAAAGAGCCGTACCACGTGCTGCGCCAGCTCCTCCAGCCCGTCCTGACCCAGCTGGAGCCCGACGAGTTCGGCCAGGTCATGGGCACCTGGGAGGAGGTCGTCGGACCGGCCATGGGCCTCAAGCAGCCCAAGGCCGGCGCCCGCCGCCTCGATCCCCAGGGCGTGCGCGACGGCCTCGACTACGTGCTCACCCAGCTCGCCCCGCGCCGCGCGCCGATGGTGATGATCGTCGACGACCTGCACTGGGCGGACGCCGAATCGCTCTCCTGGCTCGCCAAGTTCGCCGTCCGGTCCGGCGAACTGCCCGTCCTGCTGGTCTTCGCCTTCCGCGAGGACGAGAGCGACTGGCCCACCGAGACCCAGGACCTGCGCCGGGGCGTCCTCAACCTCGCCAGCCGCAAGCACGAGCTCAGCCGGCTCACCCTGAACTCCGTCACCGACATGATCCGCGCCGAACTCGGCGACCGGGCCGAGGACGCCTTCTGCTACGAGTTCTGGAACGTCGTCAACGGCAACCCCTTCGAGGCCGTCGCCCTGCTCGACCAGGTCCGTGACCAGGAACTCGAGCCGGTCGAGGAGAACTCCCGGCAACTGCGCGAACTCGCCGTCGACGCCACCGGGATGACCCTCAAGAGCTGGCTGGACCGGCTCGGCCCCGCCACCCTGCGCTTCGCCTGGGCCTGCGCCATGCTGGGCACCGACATCCGGATCGACCTCGTCACCCGGATCTCCACCCAGAGCGCCGAGGCCGCCCGGGAGTCCATCAAGCAGCTGCGCAAGCAGCGCGTGCTCACCCAGTCCCCCAACGGGAACCTCGAGTTCGTCCACCCGCTGATCGCCAGCTCCATCTACAACACCATGCCGGAGGCCACCCGGCTCGGCATGCACGGCATCTCCGCCGTCGAGATCGAGAACGCCGGACTCGGCCTGCTCGCCGCCTCCCGCCACCTGGTCGAGACCCACTCCGGCGAGGGCGACGACCGGATCGTCAAGAAGCTGCGCCGCGCCGCCGTCGAACACCAGCTGATCGGCGCCCCCGAGGCCGCCCAGCGCTGCCTCCACCGCGCGCTCAACGAGCCGCCTGCCGACGACATCAAGGCCGAGGTGATGTACGAACTCGGCTGCTCCGCACTGCTCACCGACCCCGTCGCCACCGTCAACCAGCTCAAGCTCGCCCTGGACCCCGACGAGGGCCCGCTGCGCCCCGAACTGCGGGTGGACGCCACCTTCCGGCTCTCCGAAGTGCTCGCCCACAGCGGTGAACTGGGCCAGGCCGCGCTGGTCTGCCAGAAGGAGGCCGAGCAGACTCCCGACCCGGTCCGGCGGCAACGGCTGCAGGCCGCGTCGTTCATGTGGCACGCCTTCCGCAAGTCCGAGGAGGACGGCCCCGGCCGCTCCGCCCGGCTCGCCGAGCTGTACGAGAACCTGACCGGCCGGGAGGCCGCCGATCGGG
>NZ_JBHXEG010000004.1:0-27243 GCF_042724935.1 Kitasatospora sp. NPDC127060 | reverse complement strand
ATGCTCTGCCTCACGTACATCTACAACGACCGCATCGCCCAGGCCGAGCGGCTGGCCGCGGACGCCATCATCCAGTTCGAGCTGGCCGGTTGGAGCCGTGCCCACCGGGGCTTCGCGTACTTCCTGATGGGGCTGGCCCGGTTCCGCCGCGGGCTGCTCGCCGAGGCCGAGGACTTCCTGGGCCGGGCCTACCGCATCTCCGAGCGGATCGGCGCCAAGCTGCCGCTGGCCTGGGACGCCGTGGGCGTGCTGGTGGACACCCTGATCGCCCGCGGCCGGGTCGAGCAGGCCTGGGAGCTGGCCAACGAGTTCGGCTTCCACCCGCCGTACCACGCGACGGCCATGGTGCTGCCGGACGCCGCCTCGCTGTACGGCAAGCTGCTGGTCGCCAAGAACCGCTACGCCGGCGCGGCCGCCGCGCTGACCGAGGCCGGAGCCCAGCTGGAGGTCCGCGGCTGGCACAACACCGTCTGGGCGCCGTGGGCCGGGCACCTGGCCGTCGCGATCTCCGCCGACGAGCCGGAGCGCGCCCGCGACTACGCCCACAAGGCCGTCCGGGACGCCCGCAAGTTCGGCACCGCCTCGGCGATCGGCAGCGCGTTGCGGCTGCAGGCGCGGATCGAGGACGGTCAGCAGGCGGTGGAGGTGCTGGAGCAGGCGGTCGAGCACCTCGGGCAGTCCCCGGCCGGGTACGAGCACGCCGTCGCGCTGGTCGACCTCGGCGCCGCGCTGCGCCGGGTCGGGCGGCTGGAGGACGCCCAGGAGTACCTGTACCAGGGCATCGAGCTGGCCCAGCACTGCTCGGCGGAGAAGCTCGTCGACCGGGCCCGGCGGGAGCTGGCCAACTACGGCCTGCGGCCCAACCGGCTGGGGCTGCACGGCTTCGGGGAGACGCTGGAGGCGCTCAGCGGGCCGGAGCGGGAGGTCGCCGACCTGGCGGTCAAGGGCGTGCCGCCGCAGCGGATCGCGGAGGAGCTCGGGGTGCACCTGAGCCTGGTCAACCGGCGGTTGGCGGCGGTCTACCGCAAGGCGGGCACCGGGCCGGACGGGCTGGCTTCGGCGCTGGGGCTGCGGCCGGAGCGGGGCGGCGAGGAGCCGGGGGCGTAGCGGCTCGGGGGCTTCCGACCGGCGCCCCGCGGGCGGTAGCTCACGGTGGCGTTCGGGCGGCGCGCGGAGGCGTGAGAGCGCCCCTGCCGGGCCCGCCCTCGCTAGGCTGACGGACACCACGGGGGGCCGCCGAGACGCCCCCCGGACGGAACGGGACACCGGGCGGAAGCGGCGGCACCGCTGCCGCCAGTGAGGAGCAGGCCATGGCGAGCGAGGCCACCAGTGTGCGCCGCGAACCCCTCGACCCCTCGGGCGCGGGCGCGGCGATCCAGCGCTGGACGCTGACCGCCGGCCCGTACGAGGCGAGCGTGCTCACCCTCGGCGCCACCCTGCACACCCTCAGCGCTCCGGACCGCGCCGGGCGCACCGCCCAACTGCTGCTGTCCACCGACGAGTTGGCGCAGATCCTGGGCCCGGCCCGGCACTACGGCACGGTGGTGGGCCGGTACGCCAACCGGATCGACGGCTCCAGCGTCACCATCGACGGCGAGGCGCACCCGCTCGCCCCGACCGGCGGCGGCCTCACCCTGCACGGCGGGCCGGACGGCTTCGCCCAGCGGATGTGGGCGGCCGAGCCGGTCGAGGGCGGGGTGCTGCTGCGGCTGCACAGCCCGGACGGCGACCAGGGCTTCCCGGGGGCGCTGGACGTCACCGTCACCTACACGCTGTCCCACACCCCGGGCACGGGTGGCGAGCTGGTGATCGACTACCGCGCCGTCACCACCAAGCCGACCGTCGTCAACCTGACCAACCACGCGTACTTCAACCTCTCGGGTGAGGGCAGCGGCGACGTCCTGGGCCACCTGCTCACCCTGGACGCCGACGGGTACACCCCGGCCGACGAGCGGCAGATCCCGTACGGGCGGACCGAGCCGGTGGCCGGCACGCCGTTCGACTTCACGGTGGCCACCCCGATCGGCAAGTCGGTGCACGACGAGCACCCGCAGCTGGCCGGCCCGGGCGGCTACGACCACAACTGGGTCCTGCGACCCCGCCCGGCGGACGGCGGCCCGGCGCGGGCGGCACTGCTGGAGGACCCGGTCAGCGGCCGCACCCTGGAGGTGCTGACCACCGAGCCGGGTGTCCAGGTCTACACGGCGAACAAGTTCCAGGGCGCGGTCACCGGTGCGAGCGGGGTGCCGTACGGGCCGTTCGCCGGGATCGCGCTGGAGACCCAGCACTTCCCGGACTCCCCGCACCACCCGGCCTTCCCGAGCACCGTGCTGCGGCCGGGGGAGGAGTTCCGCTCGACCACGGTGCTGCGGCTGGGCGTCAGCTGATCGGTGCAGGTCCCGGTGATCAGCGCAGGTCCCGGCGCATGCAGAGCCGGGGCCAGCGGTCGAGGCCGTGCTCGGCCTCCTGGCGGCGGATCCCGCGCAGGCCGGGGGTGAGTTCGGCGTCGGTCAGCGGGCGGAAGCCGCAGCGGGCGTAGTAGGGGGCGTTCCAGGGGACGTCGGCGAAGGTGGTCAGGGTGAGCGCGGGGGCGTCGGTGCCCGCGGCGAGGTGCTCGATCAGGGCCCGGCCGATGCCCTGCCGGGCGTGGTCGGGGTGGACCGAGACCTGCTCGACGTGCAGCGCGCCGTCCACCGGTTCGGCCAGCAGGTAGCCGGCGATGCTGCCGTCGGGCGCCTCGGCGACCAGGGCGGTGCCGTGCTGCAGGTAGCGGGCCAGGTCCTCCGGGGCGGGGGGCTCGTCCTCGGCGACCTCGGGCATCCCGATCTCCGCGAAGGGGGCTCCGGCGGCCCGCTCCAGTTCGCCGAGCAGGGGCAGGTCGTCCTCGGTGACGGCTCTGATGCGCATGCGCACCAGTCTGCTGCAAGCGCCTTTCGGCCACGCAGGGTGGTTCTGTCAGCCGGTCCGGATCGGGGCGAAACGGACGAAGACGGACATTGCGCCGTGCCGTCAACTACCGTGCGGCCACGCCCAGGACACGCGGGCGTAACGATCGCGGTTTCTTGCAGAAACTTGCTGCAAGACCTTTCCGTTGATCTTGCGCCGCTGTTAACTTCCTTCCCGAGCCCGACGGCAGCAACGGTGCGGTCGGCACGAGGCAGCCATTATGCGCCTGTCTCCGAACATCTCGGGCACCCCCACCCTCCCTAGGAGTTCTCATGCGGCGTGGCATCGCGGCCTCTGCCCTCGTTGTGGCCCTCGCGGTCTCGATGGCTGCCTGTGGCAGCAGTGGCGGCTCCGGCTCGGACGGCAAGGCCGACGGCCCGGTCACTCTTACCTACTGGGACACGTCGAACGCCACCAACGAGGCTCCTAACTACCAGGAACTGGTCAAGAAGTTCGAGGCGGCCAACCCGAACATCAAGGTCGACGTCGTCAACGTGCCGTTCGACCAGGCGCAGAACAAGCTGCAGACGGCCATGGGGGCCAAGGGTGCGCCCGACGTCTTCCGCTCCGAGGTCGGCTGGACCGCCGCCTTCGCCAAGGCCGGCTTCCTGGAGCCGCTGGACGGCACCCCGGCCGCCGCGGACGCCTCCGCCTTCCAGCCCAGCCTGATCCAGCAGGCCAAGTACGAGGGCAAGCTGTACGGCGTCCCGCTGGTCACCGACACCCTGGGCCTCCTCTACAACAAGGACCTGTTCGCCAAGGCCGGCATCACCGACGCCCCCAAGACCTGGGACGAGCTGAAGACCGACGCCGCCGCCGTCAAGGACAAGGCGGGCGTCGACGGCTTCTGGATGAAGGCCGCCGACGGCTACTACGCGATGCCGTTCCTGTTCGGCGAGGGCACCGACGCGGTCGACGCAGCCAACAAGAAGATCACCATCACCTCGCCCGAGGCCGTCAAGGGCATCGAGACCTACAAGTCGATGTTCACCTCGCCCGGCACGGCCAAGGCCGACGTCACCACCGACGCCTACGCCCACATGATGGACGCCTTCAACAGCGGCAAGGTCGCGGCGATCATCCAGGGCCCGTGGGAGATCACCAACATCTACAAGGGCTCCGCGTTCGCCGACAAGAAGAACCTCGGCATCGCCCCCGTCCCGGCCGGCTCCAGCGGCAAGGCCGGCGCCCCCACCGGCGGCCACAACATCGCCGTCTACGCCGGCGCCGACAAGGCCCACAAGGCCGCCGCCGAGAAGTTCGCCGCCTTCATGACCTCGGCCGAGAGCCAGGCCTTCATCGCGCAGAAGAACTCCACCCTGCCGACCCGCTCGGACGCCTACACCGCGGACGTCAAGGCCGACCCGGGCATCGCCGGCTTCCAGGCCATCCTCGGCAGCGCCAAGCCGCGCCCCGAACTGCCCGAGTACAGCTCGCTGTTCGACTCGCTCGGCACCAACCTGGGCAAGACCGTCCAGGGCACCGGCACCCAGGACGCGCTGAACACCGTGGCCACGGACTACGCCAAGCTCCTGCCGGGCTTCGCCAAGTAGTCACCACCGCCCGGCCCGCCGACCCCGGCGGGCCGGGCTGTCGGCTCCCCCGAGAAATCCCCCCGAGAAGGTGCAAACGATGTCAGTCGCCGTGCAGGGCGCCACCGGCAAGGGCAGCCGGGAGCGCGATCAGCGTCCGGGTCCGCTGGAACGCCTCAAGCGCTCCTACGCGAGGCACTGGTACGCCTACGCGATGATCGCCCCGGTCGTGCTGGTGCTCGGCGCACTGGTGTTCTATCCCCTGGTCCAGGGCATCTGGCTGACCCTCACCGACGCCAACAGCCTCAACGTCGCCCGCAAGATCGGCGTCAACGAGATCCCGGCCAGCTACCAGTACATCGGCTTCCACAACTACGCCGACATCCTCTGGGGCCCGGGCTCGTACGACCGTTTCTGGTCCCACTTCGTGTGGACCATCGCCTGGACGGTCATCTGCGTCTGCCTGCACTACACCCTCGGCCTCGGCCTCGCCGTACTGCTCAACAAGAAGCTGCGCGGGCGCGCCGCCTACCGGATGATGCTCATCCTCCCGTGGGCCGTCCCGACCTTCGTCACGGTCTTCTCCTGGCGGCTGATGCTCTCCGACGGCGGCGTGGTCAACACCCTGCTCTCCACCCTGCACCTGCCCGAGCCCGGCTGGCTCACCGACCCGTGGGCGCAGAAGGCGGCCGCGATCCTGGTCAACACCTGGGCCGGCGTGCCGTTCATGATGATCTCGCTGCTCGGCGGGCTGCAGTCGATCCCGGCCGAACTGTACGAGGCCGCCGAGATGGACGGCGCCACCCGCTGGCAGCAGTTCCGGCACATCACCCTGCCCGGGCTGCGCAGCGTCTCCTCCACCGTCGTGCTGCTCGGCGTGATCTGGACGTTCAACCAGTTCAACGTGATCTTCCTGCTGTTCGGCAAGGGCGCCCCGGACGCCCAGCTGCTGGTCACCTGGGCCTACCGCCTGGGCTTCGGCCAGATCCCCCGGGACTACGCCGGGTCCGCCGCGTACGGCGTGATCCTGCTGTCCATCCTGATCGTCTTCACCGCCTTCTACCGGCGCTGGCTCGCCCGCAACGAGCAGGCCAACGGCTGAGGCCCCGGACCGAGTCCACCCGGACCCCAGCCGACCCCCACCGGTCGACCCACGAAGGCAGGTAACCCCGATGAGCACCACCACCGAACGCCCCGCTCCCACGACGACCGCGGCCCCGACCGCGCGACCCGTCAAGTTCCGCCCGCGCGGCGAGAGCAGCCCGCTGTCCAAGGCGCTGTCCCACGGCGTCCTGATCCTGGCCAGCCTGATCGCGCTGTTCCCGGTCGCCTGGATCCTCTTCGTCTCGCTCGGGCCGGACAAGAACGACTACCTCCACCCCGGCCAGATCTTCGGCAAGCTCACGCTGTCGAACTACCAGCACGTGCTGGGCGACACCGACTTCTTCACCTGGTTCGGCAACTCGCTGCTGGTCGCCGGGGTGACCACCGTGTTCGGCGTGCTGCTCGCCGCCACCGCCGGCTACGCCGTCTCCCGGATGAGGTTCCCCGGGCACCGGCCGCTGATGTGGTCGCTGCTGGTCACCCAGATGTTCCCGATCGCGGTGCTGATCGTGCCGATGTACACGATGCTCTCCGAGCTGGACCTGCTGGACAGCTACGCCGGCCTGATCCTGGTCTACTCCACCACCACCGTGCCGTACTGCGCCTGGCTGATGAAGGGCTACTTCGACACCATCCCGGTGGAGATCGACGAGGCCGGCCGGGTCGACGGGCTCAGCCCGTTCGGCACCTTCTGGCGGCTGGTGCTGCCGCTCGCCCGGCCGGGCCTGGCGGTGGCCGCGTTCTACTCCTTCCTGACCTACTGGGCCGAGGTGCCGTTCGCCTCCACGTTCATGCTCAGCTCCGACAAGTACACGCTGGCCGTCGGCCTGCAGAGCTTCGTCAGCGAGCACGACGCCCAGTGGAACCTGATGGCCGCCACCGCCGTGCTGATCGCCATCCCGTCCGCGGCCTTCTTCTACCTGGTGCAGCGCCACCTGGTCACCGGTCTGACCGCCGGTGCCTCCAAGTCCTGACGCCGCGCGCCGGCCCGGCGCTCCGCACGTCCCAGCGCTTCCCGATGACCAAGCGCTCCCGCTCCTCTAGTCCCCAAGGGATACCGTCCATGACCCAGAACCTGGCCGACACCTCCCGGCCTTCCGCCGAGACCGCTCACGAGGCGAACGCGGGCGTGTCCAGAGGCTGGTGGCGGGACGCGGTCATCTACCAGGTGTACCCGCGCAGTTTCGCCGACTCCAACGGGGACGGCATGGGCGACCTGCCCGGCATCCGCAGCCGCCTGCCGTACCTGCGGGACCTCGGCGTGGACGCCGTCTGGCTCTCCCCGTTCTACGCCTCGCCGCAGGCCGACGCCGGCTACGACGTCGCCGACTACCGCGCGGTGGACCCGATGTTCGGCACCCTGCTGGACGCCGACGCGCTGATCCGCGACGCCCACCAGCTGGGGCTGCGGATCATCGTCGACCTCGTCCCCAACCACTCCTCGGACCAGCACGAGTGGTTCCAGCGCGCCCTGCGCGAAGGGCCGGGCTCCCCGCTGCGCGAGCGCTACCACTTCCGCCCCGGCAAGGGCGAGAACGGTGAACTGCCGCCCAACGACTGGGAGTCCATCTTCGGTGGCCCGGCCTGGACCCGCACCGAGAACCCGGACGGCACCCCCGGCGACTGGTACCTGCACCTGTTCGCCCCGGAGCAGCCCGACTTCAACTGGGAGAACCCGGCCGTCGCCGACGAGTTCCGCTCGATCCTGCGCTTCTGGCTGGACATGGGCGTGGACGGCTTCCGCATCGACGTCGCCCACGGCCTGGTCAAGGCCCCCGGCCTGCCCGACCTCGGCGGCGCCGACCAGCTCAAGCTGCTCGGCAACGACGTCATGCCGTTCTTCGACCAGGACGGCGTGCACGAGATCTACCGCAGCTGGCGCAAGATCCTCGACGAGTACCCGGGGCAGCGGATCGGCGTCGCCGAGGCCTGGACCCCGACCGTCCAGCGCACCGCCAACTACGTCCGCCCGGACGAGCTGCACCAGGCCTTCAACTTCCAGTACCTGGGCACCGACTGGGACGCCGCCGCGCTGCGCGAGGTGATCGACCTCTCGCTCGACTCGATGCGTCCGGTCGACGCCCCCACCACCTGGGTGCTCTCCAACCACGACGTCACCCGGCACGCCACCCGCTTCGCCAACGAGCCCGGCCTCGGCACCCAGATCCGCACCCCCGGCGACCGTGCGCTCGGTCTGCGACGGGCCCGCGCCGCCACCCTGCTGATGCTCGCGCTGCCCGGCTCCGCCTACGTCTACCAGGGTGAGGAACTCGGCCTGCCGGACGTCACCGACCTGCCCGACGAGGTCCGCCAGGACCCGTCCTTCTTCCGCCAGGCCGGCCAGGACGGCTACCGCGACGGCTGCCGCGTCCCGATCCCGTGGTCCGGCACCGAGGCCCCCTACGGCTTCGGGCCGGTCGCGGGCGGACCGTCCTGGCTGCCGCAGCCGGCCGAGTGGGCCGAGTTGAGCGTCGAGGCGCAGACCGGCGACCCGACCTCCACCCTGGAGCTCTACCGCAGCGCGCTGGCCGTCCGACGGGCCCAGCCCGACCTCGGCGCCGGCACCGAGGTCCACTGGCTGGACGGCCCCGAGGGCACTCTCGCCTTCCGGCGCGGCTCCTTCGTCTGCACCGTGAACACCACCGGCGAACCGGTGCGCATCCCCGCACCGGGCCGGCTGCTGCTCGCCTCGACCGAACTCGTGGTGGACGGCGGAGAGACGGTGCTCGCTCCGGACGCCACCGGCTGGTGGGCGGTCTGACGTGGTTGCAATAGGCTCTGGGACCGTGACTACGGCGCGACTCTCAGACATCGCGGCGCAGGCGGGGGTCAGCGAAGCCACCGTCTCCCGCGTACTCAACGGCAAGGCGAACGTCTCCGCCGCCACCAGGCAGACCGTCCTGGCGGCGCTCGACGTGCTCGGCTACGAGCGGCCGACCCGGCTGCGCCAGCGCAGCGCCGGGCTGATCGGGCTGATCACACCGGAGTTGAGCAACCCGATCTTCCCCGCGCTGGCGCAGGTGATCGAGCAGGTGCTCAGCCGGCACGGGTACACGCCGGTGCTGTGCACCCAGACCCCCGGCGGCTCCACCGAGGACGAACTGGTCGACATGCTGGTGGACCGGGGCGTAGCGGGCATCGTGTTCGTCTCCGGACTGCACGCCGACTCCACGGCCGACCACGACCGCTACGCCCGGCTGTCCGGGCGCGGGGTGCCGTTCGTGCTGATCAACGGCTACAGCGAGAAGATCGACGCGCCGTTCATCTCGCCGGACGACCGCTCGGCGATGTGGATGGCCGTCCAGCACCTGGCCGAACTCGGGCACGAGCGGATCGGCCTGGCGGTCGGGCAGCGGCGGTACGTGCCGGTGCTGCGCAAGATCGAGGGCTTCACGGCGGCGATGCGCGAGGTGCTCGGGCACAGCGAGGAGCAGGCCGAGGGCCTCGTCCACCACACGCTGTTCAGTGTGGAGGGCGGGCACGCGGCGGCCGGCGCGCTGCTGGACAAGGGCTGCACGGCGATCGTCTGCGGAAGCGACATGATGGCGCTCGGGGCGATCCGGGCGGTGCGGCAGCGGGGGCTGTCGGTGCCGCAGGACGTGTCGGTGGTCGGCTTCGACGACTCGCCGCTGATCGCCTTCACCGAACCGCCGTTGACGACGATCCGGCAGCCGGTCGAGGCGATGGCGACGGCCGCGGTGGACGCCCTGCTGGAGGAGGTGGGCGGGAACGCCGCCCAGCGTGGGGAGTTCATGTTCCAGCCGGAGCTGGTGATGCGGGGTTCCACGGGAGCCTGTGCGCGCTGAGGCCGGCGGGTGCCGTCCAACTGACGGGCCCCGGAGGGCGGTTGCTCTCCGGGGCCCGTCGGCGTGCGCGCGGGGTGGGCCGGCTGCTCAGCCCTCCTGGGCGGCCGGGCGGTCGGTGCTGACCCGGTGGCCGTCGGTCGCGTCGCCGGTCCGGGTCTCGGTGCGGCGGCCGCGGGCCAGGTAGTCGCGCAGGACCAGTTCGACGGCGTCCTGGGGGTTCTTGGTGCCGGAGAGCAGCATCGCGTCGATCGCGAGGTTCGCGTCGAGCGTGACGGTGACCTGGGCCATGGTGACTCCTCCTCGGGTGCGGAGCAGCAGCATGCCCCGCGGGCCGGGGTTTGACCATGCGGAGGCCGGCACGTGGGTACGCCGAAGCCCCGGGGGGAGCGACCAGACTCTCCCCGGGGCTGTCGGGTGACGGCGGCTGACAGCTGACAGATGATGAAATCTGTTATCCGTCAGCTGTCATTCGTCAGCCGTGCGGTGCGCGTGGTGCGCATCGTGTGCGTGGTGTGCGCGGTGTCCTCAGACCCGGCCGGCGAAGTCCGGGGCCCAGTTGGCGATGGTCTGGAGGCGGACGCCCGAGCTCGGGTTGGCGGCCTCGACGTACTGGCCGTTGCCGATGTAGATGGCGACGTGGTAGACGCCGGAGTCCTGGCCGTTGTTCGACCAGAACAGCAGGTCGCCCGGCTGCAGGCTGTCCAGCGAGACGTGGGTGCTGGCGGCGGCCTGGTCGGCGGCGACGCGCGGGATGTTGATGCCCGCGGCGCGCAGCGCGGCCTGGGTCAGGCCGGAGCAGTCCCAGCCGCCGTTGCCGGTGCCGCCGTAGACGTACGCCTGACCGATCTTCGACTGGGCGAAGGAGACGGCCGCGGCCATGCTGCCGGTGGCGGCCTGGGCCGGGGCCGGGGTCTGCGCCTGGGCGGTCGGCTTCGAGGCGGGCTTGGAAGCCGGCTTCGAGGCGGTGGACGTGCCCTGGTCGATCGGCTTGGCGTTCACGGCACCGCCGTTCGAGGCCTGGCCGGACTTCTTCGAGCGGTCGAACCAGGCGAAGTCCGAGCCGGACTTGGTGGCGGTGGAGGACTGGTCGGCCTGGGCCGAGCCGCCGTCACCGAAGGTCAGCTGCTGGCCCGGGTAGATGGTGTCCGGGCCGTCGGTCAGGGTGCCGCGGTTGAGGTCGTACAGCCGCTGCCAGCCGCCCTGGACGTTGTGCTTGGTGGCGATCGAGGACAGCCAGTCGCCGTCGACGACGGTGTAGCTGCCGCCCTGGGCCTGCGTCTGACGCTTCTGCGCCCAGCTGCTGTTGGCGGAGGAGTCGGCGGACGAGGCGGAGTCACCCGAGGTCTGCGCCTGGTCCTGGGCGGGCGCGGCCTTCGGGGTGGCGGTCTTCGGCGCGGGGGTCTTCGGCGCGGGGGTCTGCGCCGGCTTGGCGGCGGTGGAGCCGGCCGAGGTGTCGACCGCGGCGGCGGCGCCGCCCTTGGTCAGCCCGGCCTGCACCGAGCAGACCGGCCAGGCGCCGGGGCCCTGCGAGGCGAGGACCTTCTCGGCGACGGCGATCTGCTGGTCCTTGGTGGCCTGGTTGGCCTGCGGGGCGTACGCGGTACCGCCGAAGGCGGCCCAGGTGCTGGAGGTGAACTGCAGGCCGCCGAAGAAGCCGTTGCCGGTGTTGATGCTCCAGTTGCCGCTGCTCTCGCACTGGGCGACCTTGTCCCAGGTGGCGACGGAGGCGGCGTTGGCGGTGCCGGTGGTCAGGCAGGGGACGGTGAGGCCGACGCCGGCGACGCCGAGGGCGGCGATCACGCGACGGGTGCGGCTGGACAGGCGGTTGCCGTTGGAAGGCAGCATGAAGACGCGGTCCTCTCCCACGCCTGCGAGGTGAGCTGTCGGATTCGGGCTGGAGTTGCCCGGCCGCGCTGTGGGCGCGGCTTCACCCCTAGCCCTGGACCGTTCCGGAAAACGGCCTAGGGCGACTTACCTGTGGTTCCCCCGCTCCTGCCGTGATGCGTTTTCGCGCTGCCAGGACATCCGACGGCAGGACTCGGCGTCGCGGATGAACTGGGTCCGTGTGGTCACGAACGGGGAGCACGTTATGCAGACGTAAGTTAAAACTGCAAATACCTGTGACGCGCATCACGGTTTAGTGGGAAACGCCAAAAGGCTCGAAATTCATGATCGCAAATGATCGTTTTCTTTCAAATTGGTGGTGGATTGCGATAACTGGCTTCGCCTCAGGAGCGAAGTGACGGAGCGTTGGAGCGCAACGAGGGCGCTCCCCCGTGCCGGGGGAGCGGCAGCGAATCGAGCGCTGGACAACGCGCCGACAATTCATCGACAAATGGCACCAGAACGGACATTGCGTCGCATTGCCCGCTTAACTCTCCTGTGGGGCGATCCGAACACGTCGAAAGGGCCCGGAACGCGGTCGTTCCGGGCCCTTCGGTGGTGCGAGTGCCGCGACGGGCGGTCGCGGGCTCTGCGGCGGGCGTTCCGCCGGGTCGTACGGGAGGTGTCCGTCAGCCTTCAAGGGGCCCGTCGGCGGCCGCGTGGGCGCGGCGGGAGCCCTCACCGGCCCCGGTGGTGGCGGCGGCCTCCGCCTCGGCCTCGGCCAGCTCCTCCGCCGTCGGCGTGGGCAGCGCGGCCAGGTAGGTGGAGGCGATCAGCTGGCCGACCGTCGGGTACGCGCCCAACGGCGCCGCCGACGGGCAGCCGGTCTCCTCGGCGGCCGTGGCGAGCAGCTCGGAGTCCGCCTCCGGGCCGATCACGAGCGGGGCCAGCGCGGGGCGCTGGGAGCCGGTCTCCTTGAGGTGGTTGACGGCGGCGGCGACCGAGCCGGGCACGTCGAGCGCCGCGGGGACGACCGGGACGGCCAGTCGGGCGGCCAGCAGCACGCCGGTGATCCCGGCCGCGGCGGCCGCTTCCTCACCGCCGACGGTGGTCAGGACCACGCCGTCCGCGGCGGTCGCGATGGCGAACAGCCGGGCCCGGTCGGCCCGGGCCAGCCCGGCCTCGGACAGTCGCACGTGGACGGCCTCGGCCAGCAGCGGGTGCGGGCCCAGGGCGTCGGTGACGGTCGCGCCGTACTCGGCCGCGAGAGCCTGAAGCCCGGTCAGGAAGCCGTGCGGGCCGGGCACCAGCGGCACCACGACGGGCGTCGGCAGTCCGGCCTCGGCGGCCGCCGCCAGCAGCTCCGCGACGGTGCGCTCCTCGGCGCCCCCGGTGGTGGCGCCGTCGGTCGGGAGGTAGCCGACCGCGGCCTGGACGCCGGTGTGCTCACTGCGGACGATCGAGAGCAGTTCCTCGACGACCGAGCGGGACTCGGGCCCCGGGGTCGCGGGTACGGCGAGCACCAGGGCCGGCGAGCCGGTGCGGATCTCGGGGCGCTCGGGGCGGCGGTGGCGCCCCCGCGCACGGGAGCCTGGAGTGCGGACGGGCAGTGGCGCGCCCGGGATGGCTGCGGTGCTCATGCCGGAGATCGTAGGACATCTGCCCGTCAGGCCTGCAGTCGGCTGCCGTACGGGTTTCGGGTGGTCGTGGTGCGGAGGCCGTGTCCCTGCCGCGCCGGTCCGGGCCGTTTGCCTACAATCCGGACATTCCTCACCCAGCCCCCGTTCGGACTCGCACGGTTGCCCGGACGTGCGTCACGGGGTGTCGCGTTGCACGAGGGGGGCGTGAGATGTCTCACAGCCGGAGGATGGACTGACGGAGGGTCACGGAAGTGCGACTCCCGGCATTCGAAGATCAACATTCAGCGGGGGGCCGCTCACGGCCGGTTATGGACAACCCGTCGATTCCATCGGCTATGTCCGTTTACGTACCGTCAGGAGAAGGGCCCGTGAAGAGTTCGCGGCGACCGGTAAAAGGCCTCGTGCACCTGCAATGTCCCGTGCTGATGCACGTGCACTGCAGCTATCATCGCGTCAAGTGAGGCGTTGTGCCGGACCGGTACGGGGCCGGTCCGTTCGGCGGGTGCCGGGGCGCCGCGCTGGACGACAACTCCGGAGCTCTTCGGGAGACTTCTATGCACGACTCGCAGGTAACGCACGGCTCGAACCACACCTACAACGGGATGGCCGCCGCAGACCTCAAGGGGGTGGTCTGGCAGAAGAGCCTGCACAGCAACTCCCAGGGCAACTGCGTCGAGTTCGCGGCCCTGCCGGGCGGCGACGTGGCGATGCGCAACTCGCGCTTCCCGGACGGTCCGGCGCTCATCTACACCCGGGCCGAGATCGCGGCGCTGCTACTGGGCGCCAAAGACGGGGAGTTCGACCACCTGGCGGTCTGACCGGCCGCCGGGCCACCATCGGGGGGCCGTCGTGGGTGCTGACACCACGACGGCCTTTGTCTTTGCCCGGCGGCCCTGCCCGCGTCCGGGCGGTCCCGTGGCGGGATGCGCCGGCCGTACGGGATGCGCCGGCCGTACGGGACCGGGGCCTGGCTGAAGGGCCCGGGGTGTGGTCCTCCCGGGGCGCCCCTCGGTCGGCCGTGCGCCGTGCGGCGCTAGGCCGAGCGCCGGTGCCGTCCACCGACGTCGACTCGTCCGTCGAGCGCGTGACCGTCGAATCCGGTGCCGTCGAGCCGACTGCCGCCCAGGCCGCCGCAGTCGAGTCCGCTGCCGTCGGCCGGCCCCGCCTCGAACATGGCCCAGACCACCTTGCCGCTGCCCAGCGGGTGCCAGCCCCAGGAGTGGCTGAACGACTCCACCAGGTGCAGCCCGCGCCCGGATTCGGCGACGAAGTCCGCCTCCCGCGCCACCGGGCCGGTGTTGCTCGGATCGCTCACCGCGCAGACCACCTGGGGTGCGCGGTGCACCAGGCTTATTCGGATCGGCAGTCGCCCCTCCGGGGTCGGCCGTGTGGGAGAGTCGTACTCGCCCAGGGCGCCGCCCGACGGGTCGGGCCGTGCGCCGATCGCATGCCGGAGCGCGTTGGTGACGAGTTCCGAGGCCACCAGTGCGACGTCGTCGAACAGCTCCATCAGGCCCCAGCGCTGGAGAGCGGTCCGGGCGAAGTCGCGAGCGGATCTCACGGCTTCGAAGCGAGGAGCGAGCGTACAGGTGACCACGTGTGGGTCAACTGCCAAAGCCGTACCGGTGCTCATGAAGAGCTCCTCCCATAAGGGGGCGGACACGGCTGGACCCGCCGGGGTCATGCCGGTCACCTCCGACTCGCTCGGCCGCTCGGCCGCCCCTTCGACCAGGCGCGCGCGCACTCGAACGCCCGATGGCGCGGGGGGCGCCGCCGGGTCGGTGCACGGAGTCGCGCGTGGGGTCGACGCGGAGCCCGCGGGATTGCCAGGGATGTGCAGGTGCACGTGCACCATGGTGGTGTGCGCTCACTGCAGATGCAAGAGTCGATTCACGTGCAGTCGCACTATTGGCATATGCAAGCGCCGGATGCACGTGCATCCTGGTGTGCGGAGTGCGGAACTGATAGGAACATCCGTCAGTATCGGCACCGTGAGCGCTCAACTGATGGCAGACTGTGCGCTGTTTGCCCTAGGTGGAGGTTTCGACCGCATGACCACAGTTCAGCCGGGCGGCGGCTCGATGGTCCGCCGGATCCTCCTCGGCTCGCAGCTGCGTCGCCTGCGTGAGGCGCGCGGCATCACCCGTGAGGACGCGGGCTACGCGATCCGCGCGTCCGAGTCCAAGATCAGTCGTATGGAGCTCGGCCGGGTCAGCTTCAAGGAGCGCGACGTCGCCGACCTGCTCAGTCTCTACGGCGTCGACGACGGCCTGGAGCGGGAGGCCCTGCTCGGGCTGGTCCGCGAGGCCAACAAGTCCGGCTGGTGGCACAGCTTCAACGACGTGCTGCCGGGGTGGTTCCAGACCTACGTCGGACTGGAGGAGGCCGCCCAGCTGATCCGCACCTACGAGGTGCAGTTCATCCCCGGGCTGCTGCAGTCCGAGGAGTACGCACGGGCGGTTTTCGGCCAGAGTCGGCCGGTCATCAGCGAGGAGGAGGTCGAGCGGCGGGTCAGCCTCCGCCTGCGCCGCCAGAAGCTGCTGACCGAGGGGGCCAGCCCGCGCCTGTGGGCGGTCATCGACGAGGCGGCGCTGCGCCGGCCGGTCGGCGGGCCCAAGGTGATGCGCGGTCAGGTGCAGTACCTGATCGACGTCGCCGAACAGGCCAACGTGGTCATCCAGGTCATGCCGTTCCGCTTCGGCGCGCACGCGGGCGAGTCCGGGGCGTTCTCGATCCTGCGCTTCCCGGAGCAGGACCTCGCGGACGTGGTCTACCTGGAACAGCTCACCAGCGCGCTGTACCTGGACAAGCGGGACGACGTCGACGCGTACATCCAGGTCATGGAGCGGCTCTGCGTGGACAGCCTCACGCCGGAGCGCACGATAGACCTGCTGTCCTCGATCCTGAAGGAGCGCTGAGCAACTCCCGGGCAGGGCGCGGGAGATCTTCCCTCGGGCCGCTCCGGGAATCGCTCCGCCGGTCGTGAAACCGCTCGGCCGCCGCCCGTCACCCGCGGGTCGGCGGCCGTTCGCGTTCCGGCGGCAGCGGCTGCGGCGGGCGGCCCAACTCCCAGGGCAGGTCGTAGCGGCGGAACAGGTCGGCCCGGATCGGCGCCAACGGGATCTCGGCGCCCGGCAGCAGCACCCCGATGCAGCCACCCATCAACGCGCTGCGCAGCAGCGCGTGTTCGGCGACCGGGTCCGGTGCGCCCCAGTCCTCGAGCAGGTTCTGCAGGATCGCGCCGAGTTGCTGCTGCTCCGGGTCCTGGACGAAGGCGCCGGTGTCGGGGTCGAGGATCAGGGCGAGGTGCGAGCGCATCACCCGGGGGTGGTCCATGGCCAGGCTGAGGACGGCGTCGATCGCGCGGGCCAGGCGGGCCCGGGGGGAGGCCTCCGGCGGCAGTTCGGCGAGTGCGCCGGACAGTGCCTGGTGCATCATCCGGTGCGTCGCGGCCTGCATCAGCAGTCGTTTGCCGTCGAAGTAGTAGGAGAGCAAACCGCGGGCGAGTCCGGCCCGTTCGGCGATGTCGGTCAGCGTGGTGCCCGCGTAACCGTGCTGGTCAACCAGCTCGACCGTGGCCCGCATGATGCGTCGGCGGGAGCGCTGCCGCATCTCCTCATTGACCGAATCCCCGCGAGGTGCCATCGTGTCTGCTCCGAACGTTCGTTGACTCCGGGCCAATATACTTGCGAAGCCAGTAGCCGCACCGTGGAACCGTGTCCCGACGGGCACCGCCACGGCGGCCGGTACAAAACCGGTACAAAAGACGGCCGGCTCCACCAACACGGGGGTTTGGTGGAGCCGGCACCAGGGCCCGGCGGTCGGGTCGGCCGTGGGCGGGGCCCAGCGGGTCAGCGCTCGGTCAGGACTTCGGCCCGGGCCACGGACGGTCCGGCAGACGGGTAATCATAATCCGGCACCGAAACGGGAGTGACGTTTCGGCGGCGGTCCACCACGGCTCCCACCGTCGCCACCACCAGTCCGACCACTGCGACCGCCGTGACCAGGACCAGCGCCGGCCGGTAGCCGTCCAGCTGGGCCTGGGCGCTGTCGCCGCCCGCGCTCCCCGCCGTGATCATCGCGGTCGCGCCGGCCAGCACCACGGCGGTGCCGACCTGGATCGCGGTGTTCACCAGACCCGAGGCCAGTCCCTGCTCCTCGTCGGCCACCCCGTCGGTGGCCGCGATGTTCACCGAGGGGAAGGCCAGCGCGAAGCCCACGCCGAGCAGCAGCATCGAGGGCAGTACCAGCACCAGGTACGAGCTGTGCTCGTCCAGGCGCAGGAACAGGGCGAAGGCGCCGGCCAGGGCCAGCAGGCCGATCGGCAGCAGCCGGCCGGTGCCGAAGCGGTCCACGATCGGGCCCATGAACGGTGCCGAGAGGGCGATGAAGGCGCCGGCCGGCAGCAGCCCCAGGGCCATCTGGAGGGCCGACCAGCCGAGCAGGTGCTGGAGGTAGAGGGTGACGACGAACTGGAAGCCGCCGTACGCGCCGGTCATCGCGAAGGCGACCACGTTGGCGCGGGCCACCGACCCGTTGCGGAAGATGCCGAGCCTGACCAGCGGGTGGGTGGCTCGGCTCTCGATCAGCAGGAAGGCCGCCGCCAGTGCGGCGACCACCACCAGCGAGCCGAGGGTGCGCAGGCTCAGCCAGCCGGCGCCCTGGGCCTCGGTCACCGTGAACACCAGCAGCAGCACGGTCGCGGTGCCGGTGATCGCGCCGAGCACGTCGTAGCCGCCCTTGGCGGGCTCCTCGGCCGGGCGGGGGAGCAGGCGGACGGCGAAGAGCAGGGCGAGCAGCGCGACCGGGACGGGCATCAGGAAGGTCCAGCGCCAGCCGACCGAGGTGAGCAGCCCGCTCAGAACCAGGCCGAGCGAGAAGCCGCTGGCGCCGCAGGTGGTGTAGATCGACAGCGCCCGGTTGCGGGCGGGGCCCTCCGCGAAGGTCGTGGTGATGATCGACAGGCCGGCCGGGGCGGTGAAGGCGGCGCTGACGCCCTTGAGGAAGCGGGCGGCGATCAGCAGGCCGCCGTCGTCGACCAGGCCGCCGACCAGCGAGGCGGCGGCGAAGACGCCCAGCGCGACCAGGAAGACCCGGCGGCGGCCGAGCAGGTCGGCGGCCCGCCCGCCGAGCAGCAGCAGGCCGCCGTAACCGAGTACGTAGCCGGAGACCACCCACTGCAGGGTGGAGGTCGAGAGGTGCAGTTCGGAGCCGATGGACGGGAGGGCGACGCCCACCATCGAGACGTCCAGGGCGTCCAGGAACATGGCGGCGCAGAGCACGATCAGGGTGCCCCAGAGGCGGGGTGTCCAGTTCAGCCCGCTGGTTGACGGAGCGTCGGTTGGCGTGACGGTCGCGGTGGTCATGGGGAGGACAATACATGCACGTGCAATCAATGCAAATGAATAAGATGTGAACGCATAAATTTACGGTGCACCTGCTAGGGTGGCGGGGTGGCTGAACTCGACCCCCTCGAAGCCTCGGCGGAGGCCGGTCTCATCGCGGAATGGCGTGAGCTGCTGGCCCGCCACGCCGTTGCCGTCTGTACGCTCGACCGCGAGCTCGGTGAGAAGCACGGGCTGGGCATGAGCGAGTTCGAGGTGCTGGAACGCCTGGTGGAGGGGTGTGAGGCCGACGGTCGGGCCGCCCTGCGGGCGAGCGAACTGGGGCCCACCGTCCATCTGAGCCAGAGCGCGCTGTCCCGGCTGATCGCCCGGCTGGAGAAGGGCGGACTGGTGACCAGGGCGATGTGTCCGAGCGACCGGCGGGGCATCATGATCGCCCTCACCCCGGCCGGGCGGGAGCGCTACGACCAGGCCCGGGCGTTGCACCGTGAGGTGCTCGGGCAGACCCTGGGCGGCCGGTTCGCACCGCTCTGCGGAGGATCCGACCTTGACTGACGCTGTGTCAACGCCCTGACGGGGATTGCTTCTCGGGCTCTCAGAGCAGCGAGTGGAGTCCCGGTGCGACGGCCAGCAGAACGGCCGCGGCGGGCGCCGCCAGGGCGACGGCGGTCAGCCGCAGCCGGTGCGGGACGGACAGCCGGGGGCGCCCCGCGAGCAGCCGGTCCACCCGCTTCGGGGACTGCGCCAGACCGGGCGGGCAGGAGCCGAACACCCCGCGGTCCAGGTTGAGTTCGGCCAACGCCAGGGCAGTGGTGTGCCGGCCGTGCCGGCGCGCGGCCCGGTCGTCGGCGGCCAGCTCGACCAACTCCGCCACCTGGTCCCGGAAGGCCCGGAACACGCCGATGCCGGGGAAGCCGGAGGCGAGCGCCTGGGCGAACTGTTGGAGCCAGTGGTGCCGGGCCCGGACGTGCCCGCGCTCATGGCTCAGCACGGCCGCCAACTCCCGGTCGGTGAGCTGCTGGAGGGCGCCGGTGGTGACCACCAGACGGGAGTTCGGGCCGGGCAGCGACCAGGCCTCGGGGCGGACGTTCTCCAGCACCACCAGCCGCTCCTTGCGGTTCCGGGCGGCCTCGATGGCATCAGGCAACTCCGGTGCACGGGTCGCCAGTTGGGCGTGACGCCGGTTGCGCAGGGCCTTGGCCGTACGGACCTCGCGGGTGAGCGCCAGCACCGTCTGCAGCGCGCCCGCGGCCAGTACGGCGGCGCACAGCCGGCCCCAGCCCTCGGCGTCCTGCAGACCGTACGCGGCCTCCACGCCGTACGGGGCGCCGGCGAACACCCAGTCGCGCAGCGCGGGCTCGGCGGCGGACGCGGCGAGCACCAGGCCCAGGGCGCAGCACAGCAGGACGGCCACCACGATGCACTGCCACACCAGCAGCGCCAGCACCGGTTCGCGCTCCACCCAGCGGGCCCGGGCCAGCAGCCGGGGCACCACGGTGGACAGCAGCAGGCCGAGCAGCAGCAGGCCGATCAGGGCAGTCATCGCATGGGCTCCCCGAGTACGCACGGAACGCGACAACGCGTTCCCCGCCAACCTATGCGCTGTCGACGCCCGGTGGAACGGCTTTCGACCGGCCAGTGACCAACGCCACCCGCCGGTGCGGGCCTTGGGACCGTCCTCGAACTGCCGTCCGCGGGGCGCGTCACATGGCCAGGAGCATGGCGAACATGCCGATCCCCATGGTCAGCCGGCAGGCCCGGGGCAGTCCGGCGGTGCCGAGGGCGAGGGTGCCGGCGGGGGTGTGCAGCAGCCGGGCGCCGGCCCAGAGGGAATAGCCGCCGAAGTAGAGCAGCAGGGCGCCGGTCAGCAGCGGGGTGCCGAGCGCGGCGGCGTGGTGGTGGCCGCCGGGGGAGGCGGTCATCGCGAGGGCCATGTACGTCATGGCGAGCGCGCCGACGGCGTGGTGCAGCCGGTGCGCCCGGCCGGCCGGGGCGTACAGGGCGGCGAGCAGGAAGGCGGCGGCGGGCAGGCCGAACAGGCCGGCCCAGACGGCGGCCGGGACGGTCGCGCCGGTGACGGCCATCGCCGCCATGCCGAGCCCCATCAGGGCTTCGGCGGCGTCGGACTCCCGGGTGAGCGAGGGGTGGGCGCGGCCTGCGCCCGGCGTCGTGGTGGCGCAGGGGGAGTGCCGCAGGCGGGTCAGGCAGGAGGCGCCGGCGGTGGCGGTGAGAAGGGCGAGGAGCCAGTTGACCAGGGTGGGTCCGTGCAACGGCGGCCTCCCAGGGGGCGGACGACGGGCGACGATCGTCCCGTCCACGATCACCGCCCCGCCCCGGCGCCACCAGGGCGCGCACAGGGGCGCACAGTGGTGACCGCCGTGGTGACCGCCGTGGTGCGGTCCACCCCGGCAGGCCCACACCCCCGACCGCCGGCTCAGCCCTGGAGCCGCCCCGAGGCGACGACCCGACTGAGGAACTCCCGGGTCCGCTCCTCCCGGGGGTCGCCGAACACCTGCTCCGGCGGCCCCTGTTCGAGCACCACCCCACCGTCCAGGAAGCAGACCTGGTCGGCGACCTCGCGGGCGAAGCCCATCTCATGGGTGGAGAGGACCATCGTCATCCCCTGCTCCTTGAGGTCCCGCACCACTGACAGCACCTCCCCGACCAGCACCGGGTCGAGCGCCGCGGTGATCTCGTCGAGCAGCAGCAGCCGGGGCCCGGCCGCCAGCGCCCGCACGATGGCGACCCGCTGCTGCTGCCCGCCGGACAGCCGGTCCGGGTACTCCCCGGCCTTGGCCGCCAGCCCGAGCCGGTCCAGCAGCGCCAGCGCCTTCTCCTCGGCCTCCGCCCGTCCCACCCGGTGCACCCGGCGCGGCGCGAGCGTGACGTTCTCCAGCACCGTCATGTGCGGGAACAGGTTGTACGACTGGAACACCACCCCGATCCGGCGCCGCACGGCGTCCTCGTCCGCACGCGGGTCGGTGATCTCCTCGCCGTCCAGGAAGATCGCCCCGTCGTCGATCCCCTCCAGCAGGTTGACGCACCGCATCAGCGTGGACTTCCCGGAGCCGGAGGCGCCGATCAGCGCCGTCACCGAGTGCTCGGGCACGGCGAGGTCCACGTCGCGCAGCACCACCTGACCGCCGAAGGTCTTGCGCACGGACTCCAGCCGGAGCACGTCCGTCCCGCTCACACCGCACCTCCCTGCAACTGCCGACGGTTCGTCCGCGTGGTCAGCCAGTCGGCGAACCTGGTCAGCGGAACGGTCAGCACGATGAACACCAGTCCCGCCACCAGGTACGGCGTGAAGTTGAAGGAGCGCGCCGCGATGATCTTCGCCGCGTACACCGCGTCGATCGCACCGCCGATCGAGACCAGCCCGGTGTCCTTCTGCAGGCTGACGAGATTGTTGAGCAGCGGCGGCACCACCCGCCGCACCGCCTGCGGCAGTACCACGTACCGCATCGCCTGCGCGTTGGTCAGCCCCAGCGACCGCGCCGCCGCCCGCTGGCTCGGGTGCACCGACTCGATGCCCGAGCGGAACACCTCCGACACGTACGCCGAGTACGTCAGCACCAGCGCGGCCCCGCCGAGGAGCAGCGGGTCGGTGGTCACCCCGGTGAGCCGCAGCGCCGGTACCCCGGTGATCATCACCAGCAGGCAGATGATCATCGGCAGCCCGAGGAAGAAGTCCACGTACGCGGTGGCCAGCAGCCGCACCGGCAGGAAGACCGGCCCGCGCAGCGTCCGCAGCACCGCGAGCAGCAGCCCGAACACCAGGATCAGCACCCCGCAGCCGAGCATCAGCTCCAGGTTCAGCCGCAGCCCCCGCAGCACGTCGGGCAGGGCCTGGCGGGCGTAGTCCAGGTTGAAGAAGGTCCGCCGGGTGACCTCCCAGCCGGGGGAGTTGACGATCAGCAGGTAGAGCACGACGGCCGTCGCCGCGGTGGAGGCGGTGGCGATCAGCGCCGAGCGGCGGGCGCGGGCCCGTCGGTACGCCTCGTGCGCCAGCCGCCGTTCGGAGGGGCGGTACCCGGCGTCCGCCGTCGTTCGGTCCTTCGGTTCCCCCGGCGCCGCCGGGCCCTCCGCGGTGCCGGCCGGCCCGGCCGTGCCGGTGCCCCCGCTCACTTCAGCACCGGTGCGGAGACGGCGTCCGACAGCCACTGCTTCTCCAGCTTGGCCAGCGTCCCGTCCGCGCGCAGCGCGTCCACCGCCTGCGAGACGCACGGCGTCAGCCCGGAGCCCTTGTCCAGCACCAGGCCGAACTGCTCACCCTTCGAGGACGATTCGAACTGCCCGACCACCTGGGCCTCCGGCACCTCGGCCCCGGTGATGTAGAAGGCCGTCGGCAGGTCGACCACCAGCGCCTCGACCTGACCGTTCTTCAATGCGGCCTTCGCCAGGTCGTTGGAGTCGAACACGGCCGGCTGGCCGCTGGGCTTGATGGTGTTGGTGATGGTGTCCAGGCTGGTGGTGCCGACCTGCGCGCCCAGCTTGGCGCCCTTGAGGTCGGCGATGCTCCTGGCGCCCGCCGCCTTGGAGCCCTTGAGCGCGATGACGGCCTGGCGCACGTCGTAGTAGCCGGAGGAGAAGTCCACCGCCTGCTTGCGCTCGTCGCTGATGGACACCTGGTTGACGTCGAAGTCGAAGTCCTTGGCGCCCGGCGCGGTCGCCTTGCCGAACGGCGCGACCACCCAGCCGACCTTGTCCTTGGGGTAGCCCAGCTTCTCCGCCACCGCGTACGCCACCGCCGACTCGAAGCCCTTGCCGTTCTCCGGCTTGTCCTCGGAGAACCACGGGTCGTACGCCGGCTTGTCGGTGCCGATGGTCAGCTTTCCGGCGGTCCGCGTCGCCAGCGCCCCGGGCGCGCAACCCCCCGTGGCCCCGGCCGTACCGGCGGCCCCGTCGGACTTGGCGTCCTGCGGCGCGCACCCGGTGAGCACGGCGGTGGCGACCACCAGCGCGGCGAGGGGCAGGACGGCGGACGGCTTGCGGAGACTCATGGCAGGGCTCCAGGGGGAGGGACCGGGCGGGAGAGCGCGGTACGGGCAGGGCGGGGAGGAACGAGACGGGGCGGGCGCGGGCGCTGCGGGGGCCGGGCCGGGCGGGCCGCTTCCCGGCGGGTCACTTCCCCCGGTGGCGGCGCCGGAACACACACGGCATGGTCGGCGTACGGGCTCGAGTCCGCGGCGCCCCGGGCCGGATCAGCGGCAGCCGGCCGGTCGCGGCCGGCCCGACCACCGCGGCCGGGTCAACGACGACAGCGGCGGCGACAGCCGTGCGCGCGGCAGCGGCGGCGACAACAGGCCTGCTGACGGGCGGGCAACCGGCACGGGCCGTCGTGGCGCTCGGTCACCGTGATCACCTCCGGGAACATGCGGGGAGGTTCGCATCAGGACGGCTCGTCTGTCCAGGACATCCAGGACACCGTCCACATGTCGGACACAGGCCCGAAGGCGTGCGCCCGGCGCAGGTTTTGGGGCCGGAGCGGCGGTGCACGGGAGTTTTGTCGGTCCAGGCCCCCTTGAACGGGAGAACCTTTCGTACTTATGGTGTCCTCGTTGAAATAACTCCTGTCGAAGTGAGTCCACGATGCAGAATCTTTCGCCAAGGCTCGCTGCGGCGGCCGACGCCCCGGTCTCGACCCTCGCCACCCACCCGGCGTGGCTGCGCCTGAAGGAGGCCGTCGAGACGCTGCGCCCGCTGCAGTCCAAGGACGGCTCGATCGACCTGTCCGCGGTCCAGCGGCACACCGTCGACCCGCTGGTCGCCACCGTCCGGGCCGCCGTCGCGGAGCTCGCCCCGAACTTCCCGCACGACGCCGCCTACCTGGCCGCCGTCGACGTCGACCTGGCGAAGTGGGCCGACACCGGGTACCGCGAGCCCGACTTCCTGGACTCGCTGCTCGCCTTCCAGCCCGCCGACCAGCGCGAGGACGGCCTCGAGCACCTGGTCCTCTTCCCCATGTACACCCAGAACGGCAACCCGGACCGCAACCTGGAAGCCGTCCTGCTGCGCGTGGTGTGGCCCGAGTGGCTGGACGAGCTGGAGCGCACCCGCTTCGACAACCCGATGTTCGTCCCGATCACCTTCACGGACTTCACGGCCGGGTACGACACCAACTCCGCCGTCCTCTTCCCCGAGACGGTCTCCGTGCGCAAGGCGCCGGAACGTTTCACCTGGGGCGGCATCTTCTGCGACCGCGAGGCCGCCCGCTTCCGCGCCGTCTCGACCAGCGCCGTCCGGCAGCTCGGCCTGGAGATCCCGGCCGACGCCGAGGGTCTGCTCCAGGACCAGCAGCGCGCGCAGGAGACCTTCGTCCTGTGGGACCTCGTCCACGACCGCACCCACAGCCACGGCGACCTGCCGTTCGACCCCTTCATGATCAAGCAGCGCAGCCCGTTCTGGATGTACGGCCTGGAGGAGCTCCGCTGCGACCTCACCACCTTCAAGGAGGCGGTGAAGCTCGAGGCCGAGGGCAACCCGCACGCCCGCGACGTCCAGTACGCGATCCTCTTCGACCGCATGTTCCGCTTCCCGGTCAGCGGCGACCGCGTCCGCAACTACGACGGCCTCGGCGGCCAGTTGCTCTTCGCGTACCTGCACAAGCACGGCGCGCTGCGCTGGCGCGACAACCGCCTCACCATCGACTGGGACCTCGCCCCGCAGGTCACCAATGCGCTGTGCGGCGACATCGAGACCCTCTACCGCGACGGCATCGACCGGCCCAAGCCGGCCCACTGGATCGCCGCGTACGAGCTGGTCTCCCGCTACCTCACCCCGCACCCGGCCTCCACCTGGGCGAAGGGCCCCGAGGCCCTCCCGCTCGACATCACCGACGGCAAGGCCCTGAACAAGGCGCTGTGCGACGCCGTGCTCCCCGACGAGTTCCCGCTGAGCATGTTCTACGAGGCCCTGTCCAAGAAGCTCCGCGGCGTCATCGCCGCCACCGCCGGCATCACCGGCGCCGGTATCCAGGGAGTCGCCGCGTGACCACCACCCCCTCCACCAAGCTGGCCGGCAAGGTCATCGCCGTCGCCGGGGCCAGCGGTCCGGCCGGGCAGGCAGTGCTGCGCCGCCTCGCGGCCGACGGCGCCACCGTGATCGGGGCCGACATCGACCCCCAGCGCCTGGAGTCCGCCCTGGACGCCACCCGCGTCGCGGTGCGCGGGGCGAAGGTGAGCGGCCAGGTGATCGACCTGCTCGACCCGCAGGAGGTCCACGACTGGGCCGACCACCTGGAGGCCGAGCACGGCCACGTCGACGGCCTGTTCCACCTGGTCGGCGGCTGGCGCGGCAGCAAGACCTTCTTCGACAGCCGCCTGGACGACTGGGACTTCCTGCACGACACCGTCGTGCGCACCCTCCAGCACACCTCCCTGGCCTTCCAGCCCGCGCTGGTCCGCAGCCCGGCCGGCCGCTACGCGATGATCTCCGCCGCGGCGGCGCACAAGCCGACCGCCGGCGGCGCCGCATACGCGGCCGCGAAGGCCGCCACCGAGGCCTGGACCCTCGCCATGGCCGACTCCTTCAAGAAGGAGACCACCTCCCCGGACGGCGAGCCCACCGCGGCGGCTGCGATCCTGGTCATCAAGGCGCTGGTCAGCCCCGAGATGCGGGCCGAGAAGCCGGAGGCGAAGTTCGCCGGCTTCACCGACACCGCCGACCTCGCCGGACACCTGGCGGACCTCTGGGACCGCCCCGCAGCAGAACTGAACGGACAGCACCTGTGGCTGACAGCCCGATGACCGACCTCACCCGTACGGACGCGGTACGGCGGCACGACCCCGCCGTCCGCGGCTTCGCCAGCGACAACTACGCCGGCGTGCACCCCGAGGTCCTCGCCGCGATCGCCCTCGCCAACGGCGGCCACCAGGTCGCCTACGGCGAGGACGACTACACGGCCCACCTCCAGGACGTCTTCCGCCGCCACTTCGGCGACAAGGCCGAGGCCTACCCCGTCTTCAACGGCACCGGCGCCAACGTGGTCGCCCTCCAGGCGCTGCTGCCGCGCTGGGGCGCCGTGGTCTGCGCCGACACCGCCCACATCCACGTGGACGAGGGCGGCGCCCCGGAGAAGATGGGCGGCATCAAGCTGCACATCGTCCCGACCCCGGACGGCAAGCTCACCCCCGAGCTGCTCGACCGGCAGGCCTGGGGCTTCGGTGACGAGCACCGCGCCCAGCCGCTCGCGGTCTCCATCACCCAGAGCACCGAGCTCGGCACCCTCTACACGATCGACGAGATCCGCGCGATCACCGAGCACGCCCACCAGCTCGGCATGCTCGTCCACATGGACGGCTCCCGACTGGCCAACGCCGCGGCGGCGCTCGGCCGGCCGATGCGGGAGTTCACCACCGACGCCGGCGTCGACGTGCTGTCCTACGGCGGTACGAAGAACGGCCTGCTGCTCGGTGAGGTCGTGGTGGTGCTCAACCCGGAGCGGGTGCGCAACATCAAGTACCTGCGCAAGACCTCGATGCAGCTCGCCTCGAAGATGCGCTTCGTCTCCGTCCAGTTCGAGGCGCTGCTCTCGGGCGACCTCTACCTGCGCAACGCCGGCCACGCCAATGCGATGGCCAGTCGGCTGGAGGCGGCGGTCCGGAAGATCGACGGCGTCGAGGTCGTCCGTCCGGTCCAGGCGAACGCGGTGTTCGCGATCCTCCCGCGCGAGGTGAGCGAGCGACTGCAGAAGCGTTACCGCTTCTACTTCTGGAACGAGCACACCGGCGAGGTGCGCTGGATGTGCGCCTTCGACACCACGGAGGCTGACATCGACGCCTTCGCGGCGGCCATCGCCGAGGAGATGGGCCGCGTCTGACAGCGCCCCCGATAGCTGATCGCCTCCGCCCGGAGCCCCGGGCGGAGGCGATTTGCATGTGGCGGGTCGGTCCCCGTACAGTTCCGGAGTCGCCGCGGCAGACCGGGGCGACAAAGCGGAAAGCGAATCCGATGAATGAAACTCCGGAAAACGGAGCGGAAAACGTCTGATAAGCTGGAAACACGAAAGAACGAAGCGCCCGGAGGGCCCGCTGGAAGGCGGTCC